>CALBXO010000124.1 GCA_937890335.1 uncultured Pseudomonadota bacterium
CAACCCGCCCAACGGCTTCACGAACCTGATGTTCGGGAGCTTCCACCAGACGCTCAACAACGTGGTCTGCCTCCAGGACGCCTGCGGGAACTTCCTGAACCCGGACGGCGGCCTTCGCGGCCAGAACTTCAACGGCGGCGCAGGGTTCCTCGCCCCCTACCTCACCCAACCCTGGCCCATCCCGGCTGGCATGACGGTCCGTGCACAGGGAATCTTCACCGGGGACTTCTCCTTTGACCCCCAGGGCCGGTACGACTGTGAGGACGCCTTGAACGACTTCGCCGAGCCGCTGGAATTCGTCACGCCGCCCGCCTCCAACGGAACGCCCCGCATCTTCCTCGTGGACAACGAGGGAGGTACGCACACCTTTGACACCGAGTGCCCCGACGGGGCCGGTCCGTGGGTGCGGGTCATCAATGTGAGCCCGCAGATTGATACGCTGCGCGTCCGGCACGCACCGCAGGCGCAGACCCCCGTCCCGGTCGACCACTGGGGCCCCGTCGCCTTTGGCGAGGCCACAGACTACGTCAACCTCGGCGGACTTGCCGCCGAGGACGACGGACGGGTGTTTGGCGAGTTCACCCAATATGTGGGCGACGCGGCCGAGCCGTTCCGAATGGACCGCAATTTCTCCGCGCAATACTCGAGCATCGCTGGACGCGCGCAGGTGGGCGCCTGCCACTCCATCATCGTCGGCCGGAATCCGGCAGACACCCGCTCCTCCAGCCTGCTGAGCGTAGACGAACCCAAGCTCTGCGAGCGCTGGGGAAACGACAACAGCGCACAGGCCACGCAGAACCCCTGGTCACCAGAGACCGGCTGCAGCTTCAACTGATCCCAACTGCCTCCACCCCGCCGCCCCGAGGCTCCCCGCCTGCCTGCTTGCCGTCGGCCCCTGCCTCGCGTCAGTGCTTTCGGGGCCCCGGCGCGGTACTCTTCCGGGTGGAGGGATCATGAAATTCCATTGCGTAGTGGCGATGCTGGTGCTGCTGGGCTGCGACACCGAGCCGACGGGTCACGCCCAGACAGCGTGCGACGCGGGGGACGGCCAGGCGTGCGTCTGTCCGACAGGCGCGGGCTCCCAGACCTGCGCGGCGGACGGCACCCGCTGGGGAGCCTGTTCCTGCGACCAGGAACCGGCCGACGTGGGGGACGATGGCGATTCGGGCCCCACCGACACGCGCGAGGATGGTGCGGCCGATGCGTCGGACACCGGCGTGGACGCGCCCGACGCAGCGGATGTCCCGGACGCGCCCGACCCTCCCGGCGGCCCCTACAATCTCCTCCTGATCATCGTGGATGACCTGGGTCTCGACCACGCCGCCTGCTACGGCGTGGCCGACGACATCGCCCCCACGCCCAACATCCAGGCGCTCTGCGACAGGGGCGTCGTCTTTGATCGAGCCTGGGCCACGCCGACCTGCTCCCCGACGCGGGCCGCGCTCCTCACCGGACAACACCCCTATCTCACAGGGGTTGGGCGGCCATCGGGCGGCGACACGCCGGGTATCGATCCCGACGCGAACACCCTGCCACGCGCGATGACCGCCCAGGGGCTGGGCTACGCCACCGCGAACATCGGGAAGTGGCACCTGTCCGGCAACAACAACCGGGGGCAGCGCGTACCCAACGACCTGGGCTGGGACCACTACTCCGGCCTGATTCGCGGCGCGGTCCCGGACTACTACGCGTGGCCGAAGGTCACGGACGGCCAGCCCAGTGATGTGACGAACTACGCGACCAGCGAGATGGTGGACGACGCCGCGCGCTGGCTCGGGCAACAGCAGGGGCCCTGGTTCTTGTGGCTGGCGCTCAACGCGCCCCACACGCCCTTCCATGTGCCGCCGGCGGACCTGCATTCCTACGACCTTGGACCGGCGGGGGACTGCCCCGACGGTCAGGACGCGACCTGCTACCGCGCTGCCATCCAGGCGCTGGACGCAGAGCTGGGACGGCTGTTCGAGGCCATCGGCGAGGAGGAGATGGCGCGGACTCTCGTGGTCTACCTGGGGGACAATGGCACGCCCGCCGGCGTCGCACAGGACCCCGTGGCTCGGACGCGCGCCAAGGACACACTCTACGAGGGCGGCGTCCATGTCCCGTTTGTCGTCGCAGGTCCCCATGTGGTCGGCGGAGGCCGGCGCGTGGACGCGCTGGTGGATGTCACCGACGTGTTCCCGACGTTCCTGGAGGCGGCGGGAGGGACATCGGACCCGGCGCTGCTCGGGCGCAGCCTCCTGCCCTACCTCAAGGCGGAAGACACCGCGCCCCAACGGGACTTCGTCCTCACCCAGCTCTACTCCGACGAGCTCGACCGCGGCGGGGTCGCGATCCGCGATGACCGGTTCAAGCTCATCCGCTTTCTCAACGCAGACGAGTCACTGTTTGATCTGGAGCAGGACGCCTGGGAGGGCGACGACCTCCTGCTCGGCGACCTCGGCGACGACGCGCAGGCTGGCTACGATCGGCTGGACGCCCAGCTCACCTCGCTGGGGCTGTGATCAGCGTTTCCAGCGGTTGGTTCCACGCTCGACCTGCAGGGTCGCGCCGCGCGTCTCCACGTCCTCAATCTGGCGGATTTTCGAGTACCATAGTTCCGCCTTCACGCCCGCCGGCGTAATCTCGACCACGCCGTAGCCGTGCTCGATGAGTTCCAGGAACGCCAGGTGTGGGTTGGAGACGAGCAGCTGCTCGTGCAAGTCCTCCAGAATGCCCAGACGCCGCTCGTCACACAGCCCCCGGCAGAACGTCTCATCAAAATTACCGCGGGTGATTCCGGCGGCGAGCAGCTCGGCGCCGATCCCATCGCCAAAGTCCGACGCGATCGTGAAGTGAAGATCGCCGCTGAGCAGAAGGTTGTCGTCCTGCGCAGCCAACAGCCCCTCCAGCCGAGCGCGGG
>CALBXO010000125.1 GCA_937890335.1 uncultured Pseudomonadota bacterium
CCTCCGACGACGCGGCGGTGACCATCGATCCCATCGTATGGGGCGCATTTCACGACTGCCGCTACATGGCCCGCGACAGCGGCGAGCGGATCCTGTTGCCGGAAGGTACCAGCATCAACGTCCACCACGGCGGCGCGCTGAGCTTCGAGAACGGCTTCGGCGCCGGTATTGTGCTGCTCGAGATTTCCGGCGGGTTTGACGTGGGCGCCCAGGCCATCGACACGGACATCGACTTTCGGTTTGGCATTGGGGACGGCGATTTCCAGTATCGGCTCGACACGAGCCAGGGCGAGTTGGTCGCGCACGGAACGGTCACCAGGCCCGAGCTGCTACGCGGCAGCAACGGCTCTTTCCTATGCAGCATCACGGACGGAACATGCACCAACGTGGATACAGGCGACAGCTTCTCGCTGCGCTGACGGCCCTCGTCGTCGTCGGCATTGCGGGGCCTGTTGCGGCCTACCACGACGATCGGGGCAAAGTGACTGCGGACACCGCCCATTCGCTCGGCGCCGGTGACCTCCGCGTGAGCCTGTGGACGCTCGATGTCGGCGTCATTGACGGCCTGCAGGTGGGCACGATCTACCTGGCAAACCTGCTGCGGTTCTACAACGCCGGGGTGAAGTGGACCTTCTGGGAAGACGGGCCCATCGCGCTGAGCGCGCGCCTGGACGTTGCCTACATCGATTTTGAGCAGTGGCCGGTTAAATCAAGCTCGCCCGCAGAGGCGTTCGTCGTCCCATTTGAGCTCGCCGGGAGTTGGCAGCTCAGCCAGGCCTGGGGGCTCCACCTGACCACGGTGTTTACCCAGATCGACGCCAGCGCGACGCCGGATTCGGAAGCGCTGCAGGGAGCCGCGGGCCTGGACAATGCCCAGCTGGTCTTTGCCGTGCACTGGCGGTTGGGCAGGATCACGACCCTGTTCCTGCGCGGCCGGCAGCTGCTCTTTCAAGAGGCAGGAGGCGCCGTGGACGCGCGGATCGACATCGACGACAAGACCACGGCCCGCGTCGTTGCCGAGGGCGACACAGACGCCGTTGATTTTGGCGGCGCGCGCTCGGCGGTCGTCGGCGCGATTTGGTCGGGCAAGCACTTCAACCTGCGGGCGGGCGTCGGATACGGCAATTGGTCACTGCCCGTGGTCAATTTTGTCACCCCCAAGCCGCTCCCCATCCTGGACCTGGATCTCTACTTCAGGTTCTGACGCCGCCGCGGGGACTCAGATACTCTGTGGCACGACGGACGTCGCGCGGAGGCGGAACACGCTGGTCACCTCGCCGTCCTCGAGCTCCTCGCCCACCTCAAAGGTGCCAGTGACCAGGATTGGGAAGTCCGTGTAGGCCGCCCCGTCCGGGAACGTGACAATGATGCCGTGGTTGATGGCGGGCGGTTTGCCAAAGCAGCAATCCCACAGCGAGCCCACCAGCACGAACTCCCGCGGCTTCTGCTCGGTGGACAACGGGATCATGTAGCCGTTGATCGCAGCCTTCTGACCGCTGAGCGCCGTCACGGCGGCAGGCAGGGGCGTGCCGGACTTGAAGGTGAAGCCCTTGAGGGCCAGCCACGACAGCGCCACATGTCCCTTGGGTGCCCGCAGCTTCGGGAGCGCGGTGACCGTCCCGCCGCGCGGGATGTCGTCGCCGCAGCGCACGGCTAAATCCCGGGCGAGACCGTCGGCCAACCGCCACATCTGCTCGTCCGGAATGCCCGAAAGTGGCCGTTTTACATCGGCGTCCACGACGTTCCCGACAATCTCGCCGGCGACCCGAACCCGGCGGTCCGGCTGGCAATAGCTGTTCTCCCGCATGGCCTGCGCCAGTTCCTTGGCAAGAGCCGTGCGTGCCTCGTCGCCGCGCTTGCCCCCGCGAATACCCTCCAGCACGGACAGCACGGCCTCAATGATCTCGTCGGGCGGTCCAGAGTCCTCGGCCGGCGCAGGCGCTTCCTGCGCATCGACCTTTTCCGGGACCGCGGAGGGGGGCGGTTGGGCAGGGCGGGGTGCGCGGAACGTACGGCTGCCTGCGTCGGGGGCGGGTTTTTCGCAGCCCACAGCAAAGAGCAGGCACAGTGCCAGCGCAATTCGAGCCGGGATCATCATGTCGTCCCACCAGGGTTGAGCGCCCGCGCCACATCTGTGCGGTAGGCTTCCAGCGCCGGAATCGCGCCCGCGGCTGCCCCGGCGAGCGTGACGGTCAGCAGGACCGCCGCCTCCTCCCACAGAAACCCCAACGCGTCGGGCGAGAATCCCGCGGCTTGTTCGACGGCTCCCGAGGAGACCGCGACGAGCCCATGTCCAAGCACCACCCCGGCAAGCGCGCCCGCGACGACGAGCAGGAGCGCCTCACCTGCGACCACGCGGAACACGAGGCTGCGCGGCGCGCCAATCGCGCGGAGCGTCGCGATCTCCCGTCTTCGCCCGCGCATGGTGGCGTACACGGAGACGAGCACGGACATGATCGCGATGAGGACAACGAGCACCGCCACCCACAGGAACAGCCTGTCGACGCGACCCACGATGCCCAGCAAGCGCCGGATCTCTCGATCCGCCGACGCCACCTGGATGTCCGGTCGCTTGTTGAGCGTCGTCAGCAGGACGGTCTTGTGCATCCCAGCCTTGGGCGTCAGGACCACCGCAGACAAGCCCGGTTCTCCCGACCCGGGCACCACCGCCCCCCCGGCGTGGTCGGGAATCCGATAGAACGAGTCCAGCGAGATCAGGACCACGCGATCGATGGGCGTTCCGGTGGCGCGCAGGACGCCGACGACCTCCCATAACTGCTCATGTTCGTGCGCTTGTTCCGATCCGACGCCGTGCGTCGGCTCGATGCGGTCGCCCACACGGATTCCGAGGGTTCGTGCCACGTCGTGGCCGACCACCGCGTGGCCCGGGTTCTCCGATTCGGCGGTTCGGCCGGCGGCCACCGCGTCGAGGGCGGCGCCGAGCTCCGCTGGATTCACAGCAAACGGCCCCCCGGCTGCAAACTTGCCGGCCGTCGTCTTCGCGGCTGGATGCGGGAAACGCGGGTCGAAGAACGCCTCCGTCGTCGCCACCACCCGAAAGCCGCGGAACGCGTCACCCACGGCGTAGGGGACGGCCAGTCGCGTGGACGGATGGGCGTCCAGCTCGCGCCAGACTGAGACCGGAATCAGACCGGGGCTCTGATCCACGTGGTAGATCGTGTTGAGCACGAGCTGCAGCGCCGATCCCGGCGCGCCCACCACCAGGGAGTAGCCCTCCTGTGGGCCGAGGTAATGCCGTTCCAGATCGGCCCGCAGCAGCAGGATCGCGCAGACGAGCATCACGCCGAGCGCGACGCCGACCGAGGTCAGCACCGACGAGAGCCGGCGCAGGCGAAGGTTCCGGAGGATCAGTCCGAGTGCGGTCACGCGGCCTCCAGAGCGAGGGTCCGTGTGGCGATGCCTCGCGCGCGCGCGTCATGTGTGACGATGACAAGTGCGCTCCCGGCCAGGTCGACCGCCTCCCTGAGCACCTCGAGGGCGCTGGCCGCGGCACCGTCGTCGAGGGCGGCCGTGGGCTCGTCGGCGAGGACCAGCGCCGGCTCTTTGACCACCGCCCGCGCCACCGCCACCCGCTGCTGTTCGCCCGTGGACAGTGTGTCGGGCCGGGCATCGAGGCGGTGGCCCAGCCCCATGCGTTCAAGCAGCGCAACAGCCCGCCGTGTGGCCGTCCGCTTGGACTCGCCCGCCAGCGTCAGCGCCAGCGCCACGTTCTCCGTGCTGGTCAGCGCCGGCAGGAGATTGAGCGTCTGGAACACGTAGCCGATGTGACGCGCCCGGAACCGGTCGCGGTCGGATTCTGCGAGGGCGGCGATGTCGACGTCCCCGTGGAGCACCTTGCCCGCCGTCGGGCGAACGATTCCGGCGATGATGTGCAGCAGCGACGTCTTTCCGGATCCGGAGGGCCCCACGACGCACAGACGCTCGGCGTCGCCGACAACGAGGTGGGGCAAGTCGAGCACCGTCACCTCGCCGCCGCCCGCGCCGGGGTACACCAGTCGGATGTCTTGCAGTGTCACTGCCATGCGGCCTTCTACCGTGTCGCGGTGCCGCGCTCAACAGCCAGTTTGCCACGCGGCGTCGCGGCGCTGGCCGTCCCGGCACAGTCTCTTCCGCTGACTCGGGACGCCATCGGCTACCGCCCGCCACGCGGTCGCCGGGCGTGAAATGCGCACCCAAAGGAAGCACGGCGGTCGCCGCGGCGTTGCCTTGGACGTCGAGCCAGTGCTATGGGGACTCGTCCCAATGAAAGGGTGATGGCTATGCCTACAAAGAAGCAATTTGGTGTCCTGGCGGTCCTGGCGACCTGCCTGCTCCTCGCGGCGTCGGTCTCTGCGCAGTCCAAGACCGCGGTGACCGAACTCCACGCGTTTGACGGCGAGAACGGCAAGATGATTGTCGCCGTGAGCGCCAGCGGCGTGACGTTCGTCAACGGAAAGGAGGGCAAGACCTTCCGTGCGTTCAAGACCAACCGCTCCCACATGAAGGGCGCCACCACGGACTGGATCGTCGTCCGTGATGTGGACAGCAACGGAACCGTGGACATCGTCGGCGCTGGAAAGCCGGCGTTCATCATCCAGTCCGATGGCGCCCCGGTGTACTCGCTGCCCAAGGGCTGTGGGCAGTTCCATCTGGCCGATTTTGCGGCGGACAGCGCCGCCGACATTGCTTGTCGCGACGGAAACACGATCAAGATGATGACCTACAACGGTCAGAAACTCTGGGAGTACAAGGTCGCGGGCATGACGCTCGGCGTCTGCCAGTTTGGCGATGTGAACGGCGACCTCAAGGCGGACATCGAGTGCGAGGTGGCGCGCAAGGGAACCTTCGTGCGCATCGGTGGCGACGGCGCAGAGCTCGGCCGCGACTACGACTCGGCGCAGCTTGAGCCCGCGGACGATGACAACCCGGGCAACGAGGCCGCCATGGCCAATTTCCTCAAAGGGAAGGAGACCTTTGATCTCGATGGTGACGGCACCGCGGAGGAGTGGGTCAAGATGGATGGCTCCGCCATCGTGGTCAGCAGCAAGAGCAAGCCCAAGGGCATCGCTCGTTTTGACATCGGCAAGGCCCACTCCGTGCTGGTGGATGACGTGAACGGCGACGGCAAGAACGAGGTGGTCGTCGGCGGTGAGGGACGGCTGCTGATCATCGACAGCGAGGGCAAGCTTGTGGCCGACCTCGTCGTGGACCCCGGCAAGCTCAAGCGCGAGACCGATGTCCGCATCGACCAGGTCAACGCACAGTCGCTCAAGGATTCCAGCGTGGAAGCTGTCACGGCCA
>CALBXO010000126.1 GCA_937890335.1 uncultured Pseudomonadota bacterium
GGTGTCAGGCAGTCGAATTGCTGGCGGACGTTGTCATGGACGACGTCCGCCAGTTCTGTTCCGTGCGGGGGTTGCTGTGGGCCGCGCGCGGCGATACGCGGTCCAGCCGGCGGCTGGACGCCAATACCCGGCCGATTGGTCTGTGTGCCGACGGCACGTCGTGGGCGCAGCCGCAGATTTTTCTTGTCACTTTTCTGCAACAGCCCGTCGCACCGACCGTGAACTCTTCAAAACCGGCGGCCTGGGCCGCCGCTTCCAGGAGTCCCCATGCACTACACCAAGTCTTGCGCCCCATTGTGTTTCCTCGCCCTCCTGTCGCTCAGCGTGGCCTGCGGCGGCTTCCCAGAACGTGACCTGCATGCTCCCGCCGAGGCTGAGGCCGACGCGGGTCCCGCACAGGGCGCGGCGGAGGTCGGCGTGGACATCGCAGCCGACGACGAGGTCGGGCCGGCGCGGCCGGATCCGGACGCGTCCGCAGGCGATGTGCCGGACGCGGCACCTGACGTCGCGCCGGAGGAGGAGATGGCTCCGCTCCCGGTCGGCATCCGAGTCACCCTGGATCCCGGCGGCATCGTTCGGCCCGGCGTGCGGGTCCGGCCGGTGGTTGTGATCGAGAATGAGGATGGCTCGCCCGGTGATGCAGGCGCCGCGCGCGTCGCGGTCATGCCAAACGGGGCGGTGCTGGCGCGCGGCGACCGCTACGAGATCCTGGACGAGGGGCGGGTCGTGTTCCAGGCGTGCGTCGCGACAGAGTACTACGCAGAGGGGCGAGTGTGCGCATCGGCCTCGGTGCTGTCGGACGCCGGGCCCCCGGAGATTGAGATCTTCGAGCCGGCGCCCGGCGCGCGGCTCAGTGGCGTGGGCCCCGTCATTGTGCGCGGTCGTGTCATGGACACCCACGGGACGCCTTCCGCGTGGGTTGCAGGTCGCGCCGTATCTCTGGATTTCGAGGGCCACTTCGAGACCGAGATGGTCCCCGACTTTGGGGTCAACCACCTCGTGGTGGTAGCTTCCGACGGGGTCCGTGACGAGGAGTCGTCCCGCGAGCTCGACTACCTCTGGTCTCCCACCGTGTTGCCGCTCGACGGTGACTCGGCGCGGCTTGCGTCCGGTGTCAGTCTGCGGCTCGCGGCTGACTTCTTTGATGACGACACGACCGAGGACGTGCAGGACGGGCGCGTGGAGCTCGACGACATCGCGGCCTACGTGGAGTTGCTGCTCCTGCACGCCGATTTTGCCAACATCGCCGGCGGGTTTGGACAGCCCAGGTACGGTATCGAGGTGGCAGGGGCGCGCGCCGAAGGTGTGGACGTTGACGTCGATCTGCGCGCGGGTGGGTTTGAGCTGCGGGCCGAAGTGGCGCAGCTCACGATCGATTTCACCGGCACCAACGACGACTCATGGCCGCGGCTCCCCTATGACGGAACGGTGGAGACGAGCGCTACGATCTACGTCCGGTTCGAGCTGCACAAGGACGGCCCAAGGGCTCCCCTGAACCTGCGACCTCGGGACCTTACCGTGAATCTGGGCCCGCTCCAGGGCGAGTTCGAGAACGTCTTCACCCAGGGGGCCTGGGACCTTGTCCACGACGACGTCCGAGGGCCGGTGCAAGAGCGGATTCAGAACGGGGTTGTGGCAGGCTTTGTGTTGGAGATGGCAGGCACGCTCAGTCAGGGGTTTGCGGCGGCGGACCGGGCGCTGTGGGCGCGCGAGTTTGACGTAGCGCTGCCCGGCGGCGAGGCGACATTGACCTGGGGTGGTGAGGGCACGCAGGTCCAGAGTTCGAGCGCGGCGCTGCTCCTGACGGCCCCGGTTGTGGCGCGGTCCGGGACGCAATTGGACGGGCGGGACGGTGTGGCCGCGCACGCGTCGTCCGAGCCCTCGTTCCTGGAAGACGGCCGCGTGCAGGCGGCCGTACCTCTGGCAGCGTTCAACGGTCCGCTCCACGTCATCTGGGGCTCCGGAGCCTTGGACTTTGATGGGCGCCCGCACCTGGCACCGGCTCTCGCCGGGCTTTTGGACAGCGCCGAGGTGACCGTGGGATTGCCTCCGGTCGTCGCGCCCTCAGCCGACCCGTACCACACGCTGGTCCTCCAGCTGGGCCAGATCGAGGTCGCACTGGGGTACCGCGGCGAGACTGCGCGGTTTGGCGCATCGGTTGAGGTACCCGGTGAGGTTGTGCTCGAGGGCACGGCGCTCGGTTTCCGACCGAGCGCAGAGCCCGTTGTGTCCGGTTGGGTGATCGAGCCGGGCGCGCTCGCTGGCATCAGCCCAGAGGTCATCGTGGGACTGTTGCGCGCCGCGGTGTCCGATCATCTGCTTGGGGTCCTGGAGCAGCTGCAAGTGCGACTTCCGTCCTTGCGCTTCTACCCCGGTCCTGTCCTCGGGCGGCCTGGAATCCCCGAAACCAGCGTCGCGTTTTCTCGCGTTCCGAGCGTGAGGGATGGGTTCTTGCTCCTGGACGCGGAAGCGCGTTTCTCCGTCACCATCGAGTAAGCGTGGGGCTTGTGCTTGCCTCCCGGTGAGGTCGGGAGGATGGTGGATCCGTGAACCGCAACGGCATCCATGAACCCGTCGCCGACCTGCACGCCGACCTGCTGGCCTTCGTCGCCGGCGGCGGCGGGCGCGACGTCAAGGACCCCCGCTCTCGAGCGTCCGTGGACCAGCTGGCGCTCGGCGGGGTGACCGTACAGGTCCTGCCCGTCTACACGCACGGCGGTCGGGGCTCGCTGGAGTGGGGGCAGGGCCAGGTCGCCGCGTACCCTGGCGTGTCGGAGGCGCTGGCGGAGGCCCGGATTCAGACCCGGCTTGCTGTAGAGAATGCGTCCGGTTTCTTCGCCGAGGACGAGCCGTTCGACGCGGGTCTGGCGCGGCTGGAGGCTGCGTGGGATGCCCATGGTCTGGCCTACCTGAGCCTGACCTGGGCCGGACGGAACCGGTTTGGAGGGGGAAATGGCTCCGACGTCGGTCTGCAGTCGGACGGGGAGTTTCTGCTCGGGTGGATGGTGGAGAACCGGGTCCCGGTGGACCTGAGCCATACGAGCGACCGGCTCGCCTGGGACATCCTTGCGTTCCTGGACTCGGAGGCTCCCGATCACGTGGTGATCGCCAGCCACTCGAACTTTCGGTCCGTCTGTGACCATCGCCGGAACCTGCCCGATGATCTGGCGCTCGAGATCAAGATGCGCGGCGGGGTCATTGGGCTGAACCTGTGCAAAGCTTTCGTGGGTCCGTCCCCGGAGACGGCGGTGGAGCATGTGCAGCACGCCTGGTCGCTCGGTCTCGACGACATTCTGTGTCTGGGCACGGACTTCTTCTCCGAGCTCGACTTGCCCGAGCCCACGCGCCACGGCTTTTTCTTTGATGGGTTCGATACCGCCGTGTGCCACCCACGGCTGGCGGCCTTGCTGCGGGCGGGCGGGGTCGATTCGACAGCGCTGCGGTCGCTGCAATGGGACAACCTGAGCCGGTGGCTCGACGGGCAGTCGGAATAGGGCGGCGCACCAACCATTGGATGGGCGGTCGCTACTTTGTGGGCTGCCAAGTCGGGGCCGCAGGCGTCCGTGTCACATCGGCCACGCTGTGCAAGCGCCGTGGGCGACGGACCCGGTCACGGCGCGTTGTGGCTGCGCCGTCTTGCCAACGTCGGTCGGCAGACCCATACCCTCGGCGGTCGGGAGGAAGGAGGAAGTCATGGGCACACTCAAGGTCAAAGCGGGCGCACGCTACCGCGCCATGTTCTATCTGAACGCGCGCAGCGACAGTCCCTTCAGATTGCGGGCCACGCACCTCGACGGGGTGCGCGCGCCCAAGGTCGTGCTGTGCAATGCCGAGGAGATCGAACCGGGCCAGCTCTGGGAAGTGGAGGTCGTTTCCATCACCAAGCCCAGGAGCAAGGACCGTGGCGCCATCGAGGTGAGCCCGGTGCGGCCCGTCGCGTTCCACCTGGACGACGACATCTACGTGCCGGAGATGCTCGCGCGGAAGCTGGAGGCGCTCATGGAGGCGGGGTTGAACATCCTGCTCGACGGGCCCCAGGGCTCCGGCAAGACGGTGCTGACGCGCTCCCTGGCCCGTGCCAGCGGCATGGAGTACGTGTTCTTCAACTGCTCCGCGATCTTTGAGGCCACCGATTTTCTGGCGACGGTCCAGGTGCGGGCGACCGATACGGGCGGTGTCGAGACCACGTGGGTCAAGACCGACATTCTGCGCGCATTCGAGTCGGCACGGGCGCACCCCGCCAAGCGCTTTCTCATCTTCCTGGACGAGTTCAACCGCTGCCGTGAGATGGCGCGCAACGGGATCATGCCGGCGCTGGATTCGACGAGGCGGATGTTCAACCCCATCACTGGCATGTCGGAGATGATACCGCCGAACATCGTCTGGGTGGCCGCGATCAACAACGGCGCGCAGTTCACCGGCACCACGACCGTGGATCCAGCACAACTGGACCGGTTTGCCCCGCTGAAGATCACCTATCCGCCCAAGGATGAGGAGGTCGCGATCCTCCGGGGGCGCTACCCCGATGTGAGCAAGAGGCTTGTGGGCACCATCGTCGATGCGGCGCGGGCCGTGCGCGGCGACGCGGACCTGGGCCTTGACCTGTCCATGCGCGCAACGGAGGAGGCGTGTCTGGTCATGAGTCAT
>CALBXO010000127.1 GCA_937890335.1 uncultured Pseudomonadota bacterium
TTGTTCACAGACATACTCATCTCCCTGTTGATGTCACAACGAACGGCTGACAAGCTGTACACCCACTGTACACATGTCAAGCGAACCGGAGGAAGAAAAACAAACGCAGCCGGCGCGGAGGCCGGCTGCGTCGATGTCTATGGGACGAAATTTTTCTCTAGGCGTTACAGACGGCCATCACCTTGTCGAGCGTGGTCTTGCCCTGAATGGCCTTCTCGATGCCGTCCATCATCAAGGTGGTCATGCCACCCTCAATGGCCAGCTCCTTGATCCGCTCGGCAGAGGCTTTGCCCTGCACCGCCGCCTTGATCTCATCGGTGGTAACCAGAAACTCGTGGATGGCCACGCGCCCCTTGTACCCTGTGCCTCCGCAACGGCCACAACCCGTTCCGCGCCACAGCATCAGCTGCTCCGGCGCCGTGATTCCCAGCCGCTTGGCCATCGCCTGCTCGCCAAACACGTCCAGGACCATCGCGTAGTCGGTCTCGTCGGCGAGGTACTGCACGCGGCACTTGCTGCACAGCCGCTTCCCAAGGCGCTGGGCCATGACGCCGAGCAGCGCGTCGCCGAAGCTGAACGGGTCCAGCTCCATGTCCAGCAGGCGGGTGATCGTCTCGGCGGCGCTGTTCGTGTGCAGCGTGGACAGCACGAGGTGACCGGTCAGCGACGCTTCAATGCCCGTGTGCGCCGTCTCATGGTCGCGCATCTCACCGATCATGATGACGTCGGGGTCCGCGCGAAGGAAGGCGCGCATGGCCGCCGCGAATGTGAAGCCGATGTCCTTCTTGACCTGCACCTGGCGCAAGCCAGCCTGCGAGATCTCGACCGGGTCCTCGGCGGTCCAGATCTTCTTGTCCACCCGGTTGATGTGACCCAGGCAAGAGTGCAGCGTCGTGGTCTTCCCCGAGCCCGTGGGCCCGACGACCAGGATCAGACCGTAGGGGCGCTCGATGATCCTCTTGAGCTCGCGCATATTGCGCTCGGCAAAGCCCATCGCATCCAGCGGCAGCGGCTCGCTGGACGCCAGGATACGCATGACGACGTCCTCGTTGCCGTCACCCGACGTTGGGATCGTGGCGACGCGCAGCTCGATCTCGCGCTCCGGCATCCGAAACTTGATCTTGCCGTCCTGGGGCTTGCGGCGCTCGCTGATGTCCAGCTCGCTCATGATCTTCACGCGGGCTGAGATCGCGTGACGGAACTGCGGTGGGAACTTCTGGTACATCGAGCACTCGCCGTCCGTACGGAAGCGCACAGTGACGGGCCTCTTGGGACCATTGGGCTCGATGTGAATGTCGCTGACGCCGCGACGGTACGCGTCGCGGATGATCTTGTTCACGAGACGCACGATCGCCGAGTCCGACTCGTCAAAGTCGACCTCCGGCGTCACATTGTCCTCGGCGTAGTCGTCGGACTCCGCCTCGAGCATGGCGAGGATCTGCTTGATCTCCTCGCTGTTCTCGACCTCGTCGATCTCCTCGTCCTGCACGGAGAAGAACTGCTCGACGAAGCGGTCAAGCTGGCTCGGCGTGGCCAGCACCTCCTGAATGCGCCCCTTGAACTGGAACCGCAGCACATCGTGTACTTCGGTATTGAGGGGGTCCTTGATGGCGACCGTCAGCGTCGTCGCGGTGACATCCAGGGGCATGATCCGGAACTTCCGGATGGTCTCGGGAGTCACCGCACGGGCCGCTTCCGGGTTTACGTCCACCTCGTCCAGGTCGATGAACGGCATGTGGAACTTGCGAGCCAGGACCCGGAACAGCGCAATCTCGCTGACCACCCCAAGCTCAACCAGGACCTCGCCGATGCGCTTGCCACGGCGCTGGCGTTGGGCGTCCAGCGCCGCTTCCACGTCCGCCTCGGTGGCCAGCCCCTGTTCCACCAGGACCTCACCGATGCGCAGCCGCTTTCGCCCCTGGGCCTGTGCCGCCTCCTCCACCTGGTCTGCCGAGACCTTGTTCTGCTGAACAAGAATCTCGCCAATTGGAATCTTGCGATCCGACTCCTGGGCAGCCAGCCCCGTCTTCACCTCGGTGGCGTCCAACGCCCCGACACGGACGAGCAGCTCGCCCAGAGCCGTCGTATTCTCCTTGGCGTTGACGCCCGACGCGTAGAAATAGAACTGCTCGTACGGGCTGTCCTCGTCGGCCGGAAATGCGAAGAACCCCAGCAGGTGGTTCACGCGGGAGGCCGACGTCACGACCTCAAAAACCTGCCCGCCGCCCACATGGACACGGAGCTGCTCCGGGTCCTTGAACATGATCTTCGGCCGCGCCGCGCCCTCCAGCCGATGGAATGCGACGTAGGCAATCCGCTCGGCCGCGATGTGCAATGTGCACGCGCTTGGCTTCGTCACCGGCTTTGACGAGCGCGGCCCCCTCCTGAAGGATCAGGTTGGGCAGGTTGGGACTGAAGGGCCGGATTCGGCCCCCAATGATGCCTCCGTTCACGGTCCCGACGGATACGGGGACGATGTACGCTGGCTGGCGATTTGTGGTTGTTTGAGCATTCACAGGCGAAGGGTATCCCTGGTTCAGTCGTCCGTCACGAACGTTTCGATGTGGTAGGAGTTGGCCGTCACGCCGCCGCGACCGAACACACGGATGCAGTACGGCCCTGACGAGGTCGGATTGATCGTCGCTTCCTCGTAATCCGGCCCGGCCTGGTAGGAGAACGCGCCCAGAGTGACCCAGTCAGGCTCCAGGATCTCCAGCTCGATGTTACCCTGGAAGTGGAAATGCTCCACGCGGACCCTCAGCTGCTGGTCCGCGGCGACCTCCACCAGGTAGTAGTCTTCGTCCCCGACCGGCCCGCAGACGTGACCCGTCTGGCAGGTCCCGCGCACGCACGCGGTGGGCGCGTCGCACGTCTGGTCGAACCGGCACGTGCAATTGGGGGTCCCAGGCTCACAATCCTCCAGGTCGAGGGGGAGGCGCGTGGCTGTCGCACAGGTTGGGTTCGGCTCGAAGATGTCCGGTGCCTCCGGACACATCGGCTCCCGGTAGTCGAGTTCGAACTCATACTCGAAGTCCCGGCCGGTAAAAGCGCCGTCGACCAACACCACCCACTCGCCCGCCAGGGACGGCGAGACGTTGATGCGCCCCTGCCCGAGGACCTCGAGATCCGGATCATCAAAGTCGGGGTTCAGAAAGTCGTGAAGCTCACCGTCCGGCGAATAGATGTAGGTGAACGGGTCATCGATCCCATTGTGTGCAAACCGCAGGCTCAGGTCGAAAGACGAAAGGGCGTCCGCGTGGAAGCTGAAGTGGTCCAACTCGCCGGCGCAGAGAGCAGACTCCGTCCGCCCGCGCGAGAGAAACGCCGGGAAATTGGGGTCGTCATTGGGCTCGTGGTAGTCGGGCGGGCAGCCGTTGCTGTCGTAGACGGCGACGCCGAGATCGTAGTCGACGCCGGGGGGGCCCGGCGCGGCGGCGAGCCGGACGTAGTGGGTGCCGAGGGCCAGCCCCTCAGCGGTCAGGATTCGCTCGGCGCCCGGGTCGCTGTTCGTAGCCACGACCTGGTCGTCCGGGCCGATCAGCTCAATGGGGATCACCGGCGTCGGCGGTGTCTGCCGAACCCGGATCTGAACCGCGTTGGCCCCCTGCGGCACCAGGACACGGAACCAATCTTCGTCGCCCTGGCAGAAGGTCAGCCCGACCAGCTCGACACCCCCAATCTCGGCGAGGGTATCGGTCGCATCCCCCTGGGTATCGTTGGGCTCCCGCTCGTCGGGGACACACAGGTCGCCGCAGTCTGTGGGAACGCGCGAGCACTCCTCCTCCTCAAGTGTGTGAACGGGCTGGCCGTCGGTGCAAACGATGTTGTTGCGGCGCCTGAGGCCCGTGTCGTCACAGTCGTCCTCGAACTGAACGCAATCCCCCCAATCGCCAAACTCGACGATCTCGCCTTCAGTGGGTCGCTGACAGACCTGGGTTTCCACTTCGACGCGCGTACCTCCGTCTCGGCAGACCATCACGTCGCGCTGCTGTGTCCCGTCGGTATCGCACAGTCCATCGAAGCCACCGCACGCCCCGAAGTCTCCCTCCCCGACCACGGTGCCGTCGGTGTCCCGCGTACAGTCCACAGCCTCTCGGACCACGCCTACGCCGACACCGTCCTCGCAGACCACGTCCGTCCGCTCGGTGGTCCCCGTCTCGTCGCAGGCATCGTTGAACCCGCCACACTCGCCGGGCTCGCCGACTTCGACGACCTCGCCGTCGGTGACCCGCGTGCAGTCCATCGTGAACTCAGTCCCGGTGGGCGCCCCGTCCGCGCAGCGCACCTCCACCCGAACCCGAACACCCGACTCATCGCAGGCGTCTTCGAAACGTTCGCAGTCTCCAAACTCGCCGGCATCCACCAGGATCCCGTCTGTGTTGCGCGAGCAGGCGACCTGGGTCTCCTCGTCGACCTCCTGACCGCGGCGACAGACCCGATCCGGACGCGGCGCGGTGCCGGACTCGTCACAGGTCGCATCAAAACCGCCGCACTCACCCTGCACTCCCATC
>CALBXO010000128.1 GCA_937890335.1 uncultured Pseudomonadota bacterium
GACGGCCTGGTGGACGGCATCTCCATCAACGACCTGCGCAAGAATCTCAACTCCATCAACGACTACATGGAGTCCGAGTGCGCCGGTGCGGAGGCACGGTATGGGGTCGTCTTTGACGCCTCCCTCATCACGGGCATCGACCCGCCTGGGCATGTGGACTCGGCGCTGGCCGCCATCAACACCGCACACAACCAGGTCTCGTCGGAGATCAGTCTGGCGCAGGCCACCGCGGACCAGACCATCGTTCAGTCGAAACGGGCGGTAGAGATCGAGACGCTCAAGGCACAGGC
The DNA here is from genome assembly GCA_937890335.1 of uncultured Pseudomonadota bacterium. Lineage (GTDB taxonomy): Bacteria > Myxococcota_A > Bradymonadia > Bradymonadales > CALBXO01. The sequence goes on from CALBXO010000128.1 coordinate 291, forward strand.
CGAGGTGGAGCCGCTCGTCTCGGTCGCCCAGCAGCTGTCGATCCTCAAGCAGAAGGGGCCGGACGTCCTGGCGGCGTACCGCCGCAATGTCCGGCTCAAGCTGTACTCCAAGGCCCACCTGGCCATTCTGGAGGCCAATTCCCATGGATGACGTGCTTGGATTTGTTGCCTCGAGCGGCGCCTTCTTTGTCTTCTTCTTCCTCGCCGAGCCCCTGTTCCGCTTTGTGTGCCGCCTGTTCGGGCTCTACGCGGTGGTGGAAGAGGGCAGCTGCCACGTCTACGTCCTTTTCGGGAAGGTGATTGGCGTATTGACCGAGCCGGGGCTCCACATCCTCATCAAGAGTCTGGGTCTCAAGGGTCTGTTTGTGCGGTTCTTCGGCAAGCGCCACGTCATCGATATGCGCCTGGATCAACAGTACCTGCGCAGCCTCCCGGTGAACTCCGAGGAGGGCGCCCCGATGGGTATTGGCGTCTGGTACGAGATGTTTGTCAGCGATCCCGTGGACTTCCTGTTCAAGAACACGGACCCGCGCGGCTCTCTGTCGGCCAATGTCAGCAGCTCGGCGGTCCGCACGCTCAGCAATATGCCACTGGCCGACATGCTGGAGACGCGCCACACGATGAGCCGCTCCGTGCGGGCCGATGTGAGCCCCAAGTCCAACGATTGGGGCTACAAGCTGGGGTCGGTCTACATCCGCAAGGTGCACCTGCGCGACCACGGCATGATCCGGCAGATTGAGGAGAAGGTCGTCAACCGGTTGCGCCAGGTCACCTCCGCCATCGAGCAGGACGGCGCCAACCGCGTGGACATCATCACCAGCTCGGCCAAGCGGCAGGCGGCCGTCGCCTTCGCCCAGGCGACCGCCATGCGGCCCAAGGTGGTGGGGGAAGCCCTGGAGCAGATCTGCAAGGACCCCGAGGTCTCGGACCTGATGTTCGAGCTGCTGGAGGTAGAGAACCTGCTCAAGAGCGGCGCCAAGGTCACCTTGGTCCCTCGGGGCGGACAGGAGCTGCTGACCCAGCTCATCGCGTCCAAGGGCTGACGCGGGCGTCGTGTCCAAGGAAGTAAAGCGAGCGGGCAATTGGCGTCTGACTACCCGTAGATCCACGGGCGGCGGGCTCTTTGCGTTGGAGGAGCGGGTTCGCTTTGAGGTGCACAACGTGCGCACGGGCGAGCTCGTGCTGTCGTTCCGAGGCTCCGTGGATTACACCTACGCGTCGCCAGGCTGGGAGTTCGATGGGACCGATGGCGTGCTCGAGGTGGAACTGAGGGCCGACCGCGCGCTCGTCCACTGCGGCGGTGAGCCGAGGGTGTATCTTCTGCCCCCGCGCGCAGTTTCCAACGCCGAGATCGACGCGCTGCTGGCGGTGTACACGCCGCTGCGGGCCGCCATCGATCGATACCGGTACGAGGTCGAGTGGTCGTCGGACGTGGCCATTCCTCAAGCGGCCATCGAGGCGTCGTCCCAGCGGATGTGGGACGCCTGGCGCGCGTTCCAATCCGAACTCGAGACCCTGGGCCTGGCCCAGATGGCCCACCACAACCTGCGATGGCCCAAGCGGGTGCGAGGTGGCAAGGCGCGAATCCAGGGCCTGGATGCCTGGATGCAACAGGGTGGCCACGTGGCTCCCGGCCCCGCCCCCTGACGGGGCGCGCCCAGCCGACCGAGATTCTGTCAGCCCCCATTTGGACTCAGTTCGAGTTTCGCGGGGCTACTGCGGTACGATCCGAGGGGCGTCGGCGTTGACCGCCGGGTCCCATCGATCCCGGAAGGCCTTGTAGTCGCCCACGGTCTCGCCGGCCCGCCTGCGCAGGTTGCGCAGTGAGTTGACGGGCGTGTCCTGGGACGCTTCGCGCGCGATGAAGTCCGGCAACGACCCGCCCGGATCTACGTCCACCAGGTACTCAACGCGCGTCTTCGACACTGTCAGAGCCGTGAATTTGTAGTAGCCCGTCAGCCGGGGAACGCGGACGACGCCGTCCACCTCGGGCTTCTTGGATGTCGTGACGCTGCGGAACTTCACCAAAATCGTGTGGGTCTTCGGGTCCAGGCTGATGCGCGACTCGATGACCACGTCGCGATCGCTCACCGGCCACGGCGCCTCCGTCCGGTTGTAGCTGGTCACCAGCACGTCGCCATCGCGGTCCACCTCCATGGACTCGCTCACCGCGTGCATCCACTTCTTGTGCTGCGCCACGTCCTGGAGGATGGCGAGCAGCGCGTAGATGTTGGCGTGAATGACCGTGCGACCCTTGAAGATGGGCAGGCCGCGGCCCGGGACGTCCTTCTGGAGGACGGTGATACCGGCCTCCTTGCGAACGACCTCCCACGAACCACCGGCAAAAGCGTGGGTCGAGATGAGAACGACACAGATGGTCGTGACCACCAGGCACGCGCGCGAATGTTTCCACATCATTGGGCTCCCAGCAGTCTCCTGTGAGGGTGCCCGCTGAGGACGGTGTGGGTCAACCCGTGGTGCCCGGCGGTCGGCGCGCACTCACACCTGCCTTCGAGCGCGGGGCAGTGTCGTTGCCTGGTCGGATTCACCACGACCGGTGTGAAACGGCAGGCTCCCTGGGCCGTAGGGCGCCGATGAGGTTGTTGTCGGGCGGTTGTGTGAGACAACATCTGGATCATGCTGCCACACGACGACAAGCAGACGATCCTCGTCATCGATGATGACCCGACGAACCTGAGCGTCGCGTTCGAGTACCTCAGGGCCTTCGGGTACCGGGTCCTCACCGCCCGCGACGGCGAGTTGGGAATCGCGAGGGCGCACAAGGCGCAGCCGGACCTCATCTTGCTGGACGTGGGCCTGCCGGGTATCGACGGATTTGAGACCTGCCGGAGGCTCTGCGCGGCTCCCGAGACTCGGCACATCGCCGTGATCTTCATGACGGGCCACACCGCATTGGAGGACAAGGTCCGCGGCTTTGAAGCGGGCGGGGTCGACTACGTGACCAAGCCC
>CALBXO010000129.1 GCA_937890335.1 uncultured Pseudomonadota bacterium
CAACGGCACGCTGCACGTCTTCGACATTGATCTGGCCGACTTCGACATCGCGAATCCGAGCGGGTGCCTCTTTGCCGACGCGAACGGCTCGCTGCGCAACGTGAGCACCATCAACGACGTGCCCATCGGTGCCGGCGAGACCCGGCTGCTGCTGTACTCCACGTTCCGCGGGCGGACGACGATGTTTGGGATTGAGACGACGGTCACGACCCAGAACCTCGCCGAGGATTGCATCGACGGGGTGGACAACGACAGAGACGGCGACGTGGACTGTGACGACACCGACTGCGTGGACCACCCGACGTGTGTCGAGCCGGGCAACTGCAACGATGGGGTCGACAACGACGGGGACGGCGACGTCGACTGCGCGGACGATGAGTGCGCCCAGGACCCGGTCTGCGAGCCGGACAGTGAGCTTGCATGTGAGGACGGCGTGGACAACGACAGCGACGGCGCGACGGACTGCAATGACTCCGAGTGCGGTCTGGCGGACGCGTGCTTCGTGAACACGATCTCGATCGCGCCGGGTCAGGGCCAGCTGCGGTTCGCGCAGCCGGGCATCACGGTGGCGGACCCCATGTGGCAGATGGACCGGACGTTCTGCGGAGACGTGACCGTGAACGCTGGGGGGAGCTTTGAGGCGGTGTTGATCCAGAACAACACCGGGGCCCCACGCGCCGTGGAGGTCGAGCAGACCGCATCGACGGAGACGTTTGCTGTGATCGCCGTGATGGACAGCTTCGACAACTGCCTGGACGCGGTGGTCGCTACCAATTTCGGTGGGATTCTGCCGCGAATCGAGGTGGCGGCGGGGGACGAGTTCTTCCTGTTGATCTCGGTGCCGTCGGCGGACCCCGGAGTCGGCACGACAACGATCGTGACGACCCTCGAGTAGCGGGGAAGCGAGCTGCGCTCCGGCGCCGCGGCCGCGCGAGAGAGGGACGGTCAGGGCGCACGCGGGATCTGGATCATCACCGGAGGCGGAACAGGACGCCCACGGCGCCCAGCGCCAGGATGAACCACGGGGCCACCGGCGCCGGTCGGGCCGGGGTTGAGCAATTGCAGTCGTCAGACGACGCGCCGTCCGGGGTCGTCACGTCGGGACCGCCGTTGTTGGCGCCATTGTTGACGCCGTTGTTGCCAGCGCCGTTGTTTGCGCCGTTGTTGCCGTTGTTGCCGTTGTTGCCGTTGTTGCCGTTGTTGCCGTTGTTGCCGTTGTTCGCCGCCTGGCAGGCGTCTCCGACGCCGTCGCCATCGGCGTCGGCCTGGTCAGCGTTCGCGACCTCGGGGCAGTTGTCCGTGTTGTCGGAGACAAAGCCTTCGACCTCGATGTCGCCGCAGGTGCGCATGCGGCCATTGGGGTCGCCAAAGCCGTCGCCGTCGTTGTCGGCGTAGACGAAGAAGTCCGTGCTCAGGTTCGGGTCGCGGTCGTTGCAGTCGTTGGCGCCCGGGTAGCCGTCCCCGTCCATGTCGCCGTCGCAGTCGTCTCCCTCTCCGTCGCCGTCGAGGTCCGCCTGCTCGGGGTTGGCCACGTCCTCGCAATTGTCGGTGCCGTCGGTCACAAAGCCCTCCGGGGCCTCGACCGCGCAGAAGTACTCCTCGGTTCGGGGCTCACCGATGCCGTCCTCGTCATCGTCCCGGTAGAAGGGCGCGTCGATCTGGGCTGCGGCGTCGAGGTCGTTGCAGTCGTCGTCGGCTAGCGCGCCGTCACCATCTGCGTCAGGGTCGCAGATGTCGCCGAGGCCGTCGTCGTCGAGGTCCGCCTGGTCGGCGTTCTCGTCGTCAAGGCAGTTGTCTCCGCCTTCGGTCGCGTAGCCTTCCGGCGCCTCGAGCAGACAGAAGTCCTCGGGGGCTTCGGTGTCGCCCAGCCCGTCGAGGTCGATGTCCTCGTAGTAGGTGGTCACCGTCTGCACCGCTGCGTCGAGGTCGTTGCAGTCGCCCTCTGCGTCGGTGCCGTCGCCGTCAGCGTCGGCGTCGCACACGTCACCGAGCCCGTCGTCGTCGAGGTCGGCCTGGTCGGCGTTGGGCGTGTCGCGGCAGTTGTCGTCCGCGTCAATCACCTCGTCGCCGTCGTCGTCGTCGTCGTCGCGCTCCGTCACGGTGATGGAAAGGGTAGCCTGCGCGCTGCTGAATCCGTCGCTGATGGCCCAGGCGATGGTGTCCTGGCCCACGAAGTTCTCGTTGGGCGTGTAATCGAACGTGCCGGTCCGTTCGTTGAAGTTCGCCACCACACCGTTGTCGGCGTCCATGTGGGAGAAGGTGACCAGGTCATCGTCAGCGTCGGTGCCGGCGAGCTCCACCGCAAGGAGGGTGTCTTCGGGACTCTCGAGTGCCTGGTCTTCGGCCGCGGGCGCGAGGTTTGGCTCGATGGTCACGGCGAGCTCGCCCACGGAGACCTCATGTCCGTCGGAGAGCATGAAGGCCACCGTGTCCTCGCCGGGGTCGCCGCCGCCGTGTGTGTAGGTCAGTACGTTTCCGTCCAGAGTGACGGTCCCCTCCGCGCCGTCTTCAGCCCCTGTGGCGCTGACATCGTCACCATTGAGGTCGGATGCGGCGTCCGTGAGGTCGATGCTGGCGGCCCGACCCTGGCGCAAGGTCAACGTGGGCGCACCGGGCGTAGGCTGGAAATTCTCGATCGACAAGCTGAGGGTCTGGCTGCTGCTCGAGAAGACCGTGAGCGGCGATCCGTCGCCAGCTGCGACCCACGGCCAGGCGCTGGCGCGCAGGTCCATCTGGAGCTCGTCCAGGTCTTGGTGGTGGGCGTTGACCGTGAGGACCAGCAGAGTGCGCAGCGTTCCGACGGCGCCGTAGCTGACCCGTGCCCCACCCTCGCCCAGCTCCACTTCGAGCTGCCCTTCGTCGTCCAAAGTGAGGTCTGTGACGGTGGCGAGGGTCTCGCCGTCGTCGAGCTCGCCGTTGGCATTCTCGTCGTTGAACACGATGAGTCTCGCGAGGAGCGCCTGAAGTTGCTGCGTGACGGCGACCTCGCCGTCTACGCGGAAGCGCGGCGCAATCCGGGTGGTCACGACGTCGCCGTCTCCCTCGCGGCCGCCGTGTTCCACGGTGAGGACGAAGGCGGGCACTTCGTCCGCGCCGTCGGCAAAATCGCCGTCAAACGGAACCTGCGTCGCGAGTCCGACGTGGGCCAGTTCGGTGGCCACGAGCAAGGTATCGCCGGAGCTTCCGAACGCGGTGTCGGCCACGCCGTTGCGCTGGAGCTGCCCGACACCGACGCCGCCGAGTCCGTCGGTTGCGCCCAGGAACTCGACCTGACTGGCCTGCTCCCCGCTGAAGACCCAGGCGACGACACCTTGGGATTCGTCGAAGGCGGCGTACACCAGCACATCGATGTCGCCGTCCTGGTCAATGTCCCGCGCGTCGAGCACGTCGACGAACCCGGCCTCGTTCAGTGCGGGGACAGGAACGACGTTGGACGTGTAGCTCGTACCGTCTCCGTCATTGGCGAACACGATCAAGTCGGTGCCGGCGCCGGCCACGATGTCCAGGTCGCCGTCGCGGTCCATGTCGGCCACTGCGACGCGGGCGTTCTGGTTGGCGGCACCCCGATCCAGCGAGACGACGTCGAACTCGTGGGAGAAGAGGTAGATGTGCAGCGCGTCGTCGACTCCGACGACATCGTCAAATCCGTCGTGGTCCATGTCGCCGGTGGACACTGTGGTCAGCGACGTCCCGTCGTCTCCAAAGAAGAACCCCTGCTGTTGCACCAAAGTGATGAGGTACACCTCACCCTCGATGAGGAGGACGGCCACAGCGCCGCCCCCGTACCAGTCCACGATCTTGAGGTCATCGGCCGCGGGAATCTCGTCGTCGATGAGCAGGGGAGAGGCACCCTCGCGGTCGTCGGGGTCGGTGGTGAGTCCCACCAGGGCGAGACCGGACAGTAGAATGTCAGGGTTGGCGTCACCGTTGAGCTCGGCGATGGCGATGGCGGTGACCCCGAGGTCGACCAAATCAGCCCGCAGCGTCTCCGGGTTGGGCCCGCGCCAGTGGATGACGAGATCGCCGTTGGCGTGGAGGGCGACGATGTCCTGCCAGCCGTCCTGGTCGAGATCTGCGATCTCCAGGTCGAGGATGACGTCGGCCTGAGCGTCAAGGGTCTCGGTGGCGCCGGTCACGAGCGTTCCGTGGTTGGCGTCGTTGCGCACCCAGCCGATGCCGGTGGCCGGCCCACGGATCAGGTCGAGGTCACCATCGCCGTCGGCGTCCGCCGTGGTCACGCCTGTCGTGGCCCCCGCCTGCCCGGACGCGATCGCAGTGAAGCTCTGTCCGTCGCCGTCATTGAGCAGCGACACCTGGCCGGCCACTGTCAGGACGTACGCGTCCTGGTCACCATCTCCGTCGATGTCGGCTACGACGCCCTTTCCACGGATGTTTTCGATGGCGTGGAAGGTCCATTGGGCCCCATTCCCTACGTTTTCGACCCAGCCAACCCCGTCAGCATCGCTCGCGTGAAGCGTGAAGAAGTCCGAGTCGCCGTCACCGTCGATGTCGGCGACGTAGGGTGACGCGCGGAAACCCAGGAGAATCGTGTGGTCGACCCACCCTTCTCCGACGTTCTCGAGCCACATCAGCCGCGGCGTCTCGCCGGAGGCATCGGAGGCGAGGACGTCGAGGTCTCCGTCTCCATCGACATCGGCGAAGGCGACGTCGAATCCATCGGCCCCCCAGGGGCCCGAGTACAGCTCCGCGAAATCCCCGTCGTCGTAGACGCAGATGCGCAGGCCGCCACCGCGGGCGGCAACCACGTCGAGGTCCCCATCGTTGTCCAGGTCACCGAGGTCGATGCCATGATGCCGCGCGGCGCAGGCAGTGACCGAGGTCCAGGACCGGCCATCGCCGTCGTTGAAGTAGACCACGGCGTTGTTGGGTGCGTTGTTGGACACGAAGGCCAGATCCAGATCTCCATCCCGGTCAATGTCGCCGACCGCCAGGTCCCGGATCGCGGCGCCTTCCAGCAGCACGAGGCGCTCGAAGCCATCCCCCGTGTCCAGGAAGACCGCGAACTCCGTGCTGAAGCCTGCCGCCGCGTAGTCCAGACGTCCGTCGTTGTTGAAATCCCCGGCGACGAGCCCGCGCAGGGCCGTCAGCTCAGTGTCCACCGAGTTTGTGTCGGTCAGGTGGGGGGGCAGCGCAGCTGCCGGGAGGGTGCCAAAAAGGATGGCGGCGACGAGGAGAGCTCGTGGTCGAGGAAGCATGGGGTCCTTGTTTTTGGTGCGCCCGCCATGGGGCGCCGTTCTGTCGGGGGGCAATGTGCTACATCGCGCGGCGCAAATCCATCGGGTGGTGCTGGGTTCGGCCGGTGCGCGGCGGCAGGTCAGCGGCGGCGCCAAGGCTGCACAGAGGTCGCGCGGACGGTGTCGCAACCGCAGCCATCGTCGCTCTTGGGGCTCGCCGTCGGCTCGCCCGAGTCCGCGCCATTGTTCCCAGCGTCCGCGCCGTTGTTGGCGCCGTTGTTTCCGTTTCCGTTGTTGGCGCCGTTGTTTCCGTTTCCGTTGTTCCCGTTTCCGTTGTTGGCGCCGTTGTTGGCGCCGTTGTTGGCGCCGTTGTTGGCGCCGCCCTGCGGTACGCACAGGCCGGTGGCCGGGTCACAGATGGGGAGGTCGGCGTCGGTGCAGGACGCGTCGCCGGTGCACCGCGGTACGCAGACGTCGTCGGTCCCGTCGACCGCAGCGCAGAGGTACCCGCGGCGGCAGTCGCCGATGTTCTCGCACACCCGCAGGCAGTAGTTCTGGCCGAACGCCTTCACGCACCGGCCGTCCGCCTGGCACTCATCGTCTCCCGTGCAGTCGTCATCGCCGCAATAGCCGTCCACAAACTGCTCGTTCTGCGGCGGTTTGAGGCACAGGAGGTCGCCTGCGCACTCCGCCGACTGTTCGCATGCGCTGCCGATCTCGGCGCCGTCGGATTGACATTCCGGGTCGTCACCATCGACGTTCCCGTCGCAGTCGTTGTCCCGCTCGTCCGTGCAGTTCTCCGCCACTGGGGTGATCTGGGCGGCGCAGGCCTCCCACCGCCCGTCGCGGCAGCTCTGCCGTCCCATCCGGCAGATTCCTACGCCCTCGCTCCCGTCGGGCCCGTCGTAGCATGCGCGCACGGCCTCTTCCTCACACTCGCGCTCGGAGCACTCGCTCCAGTCGCCCCAGCCGCATTGGTCGGTGCAGGTCCGGAACTCGACGCCGCCGTCGCACTCCCGTGTTTCGGTCTCCGTCCGCGTGCACTCGCCGCTGCCCACGCACTCTTCGTTGCGCTCCCAGCCGCAGGTCTCGGCGCATGTTTCAACGAAGACGCCACACCGATTGTTGCAGGCGATGCGTCGCTCATCGCCCGGGGCGCACTCGCCCTGCGCCTCGCAGTCGCCGAACAGGCCCCATTGCTCGTCGTTCTGGCAGACGCGGGTCTGGGTGCCGCAATTGCCGCAGGGTCGCACGTCTTCGGCGGCGGGCTCGCACGCGTCGTCAAAGCGTTCGGTGACAAGCCGGGTGTCGTAGAAATTGTAGTCGTTGCTCTGTCGGGGCGACACGCGCACGCGGTAGGTGCCCATGGGCAGGCCGGTCGCGTTGACCACGGTCTCCTCGGGCGCGTCGTCCCCCTCGGCGATCCGCTCGTCATTGTCGTTGAACAGGGCGACGTCCAGGCGGCCGTAGACGCCGATATGGCTCGTCGCGAAGGTGACGTTTCCGCGGTCGTTGAGGCTGAACTCGAACCAGTCCTGGTCGCGGTTGACCCGACCCTCGACAATGCCAGGGCTGACGAAGGTCGCCGTTCCGGCGTGGTCGTCTTCTTCGGCCTCGTCGTCCTCGATCTCCACCACGGTGATCGTGTCGGTCTGCGGGCGGTCGTAGCGGCACAGCAGCCCACAGGCTGATTTGACGACCTCAGCGCGGGCCCGGATGTCTGGGTCCGAGCCCACGTCGTCGGGAACCTCGGCAGAGCAGTCGAAGGTCCGGTCCACGCGCTGTGCGGCGAGCTCTTCTTCGGTGATCTCAAAGTCGTGCTGCCAGATGGCGTCGTCGAAGAAGACATCCGAGTCCTCGACCCACAGCTGCACCGAGTCCCCGTCGGAGAACCGGACGTCCTCGGCGATCACCACGATGCGAACCTCGCAGCGCGTGCGCGCGTCGCCTGCGATGAACTGGTCCCACGTGGTCAGCGTGACGGTGGCGTCGTCGTTGCTGCCGGTCACCGTCTGCGTTTGGGGGAGTGCTGCGGCAGTGGCGGCCATGCAGAGGGTCAGCGAGAGGGCGAGTGCG
>CALBXO010000130.1 GCA_937890335.1 uncultured Pseudomonadota bacterium
CGGTACATGACGACCCAGGTCTTGACGCCCTGGGGAGTGACCCGCAGGCCGAAACCCGCCAGACCGTTCCGCCCGTCCCACAGTTCGTAGCGGGCTGCCCTCGGCTCGGCCCCGTCCACATCGCGCTTCGTCAGCATGAGATCGCCCCCCCGGTGGGGGTACCCCGAAGTTTGTCGGTGGGTACCCCGGGGTACCACTGGGGTACCAACGTGCAGGGTAATGGCGGGTTTTCAGGGGTGCAAGCGGGCAAGAAACGCCAACGGCGACAGGACCCGAAGATCCCGTCGCCGTCGTGTTTAAACCGTCGTCTACGTAGTGGAGCCAAGCGGGATCGAACCGCTGACCTCCTGACTGCCAGTCAGGCGCTCTCCCAGCTGAGCTATGGCCCCGCGTGCAGCAAGATTTCGCTGCGGGATGGCAAACTAGCCATGGCCGATGCGGCTGTCAAGAGGTTTGTGCGAGCACACGCAAGGGGTGGATCTCAGGGCGCTGTGGGCGTCTGCGCCAGCAGGGTTGCCCAGTGGTCCAGCAGGGCGGCGCGCTCCGGGTGGAGCTCCCTGGCTACCTCGAGCGCCTGGCGCGCGGGCTCCGTCTTTCCCGAGTCCACGAGCAGCACGACGACTGCGATGGCGGCGGGGTAGCCCTCGACGCGCGCGCTCATGCGGGACGCCCAGCGGGTGCGGAGGTTCTCATCGGTGACCGGGGCGTTGTGCAGGCGCCACAAATAGAAGGTTCGGGTCTCCTCGGGCGCGAGCAGCTCATCCGGGTGGACGGCGCCGGCGAAGGAGGCAAAGAATCGGATGCGGAACGCCAGTTGCACCACCGCCCAGTCCTCGGCCTTGACGTTGCCCCATTTGTCCATCAGGCCGATCTGGCGTCCGAGAGTCAGGAAGCTGCCGACGGTGTCGAGGTCAGTGTCGAGCGCCGTTCCGGTGGTTCGGGCGATCTCTTCGACCGTCTTGCCCTGGGCCTTCGACCCGGCGCTCACCGCCTCCAGCGAGGCTCGGAAGCGGGTCCAGAGAGCGTCCTCGAGTGCCTGGGCGCCGGGCGCGCCACCGGCGGAGTAGGTCTGCGTGACGTGTACTGTGAACCGCTGCTGCGCCGCCTGCTGTTGTGCCGGTTCCGCGCCCGTTCGCTCGGCGCGACCCAGGCCAGTCAGCGCGCGCTCTACCGGGGTGAAGTCCAGCGGTGAGCCTGGCTCTCCTCGGCGTTGTTTTTCCCGGGCGGCCTGTAGGGATTCGGCGTCGATGGCGACGGGCCGGAACGCGATGCTATCCCACAGGAAATACGGATCTTGCGTGTGAGATGGCGCAGGTCCCGCGTCCACACCCTCCGCGACGTCCACACCGGGGCCGCGGGCTGCCGGTGGCCCGGAGAGGAGAGTGTACGCGAGCGCGACGATGAGGCCGACTGAGCCGACGGCGAAGACGATTGGGAGAACCCGTGAGCGTGGGGGGCTGGTCATTGAAGCCAGTCTCCTACGGCGGACGTGGTTGTGCAATGCATCGGATCGCCAATGTCTTGACACCTTTTGGACCAGGTGGGACCGTCGACGCGTGAATGCATCACCGCAAACACGGCGTTCGCGCAAACGCATCCTGATTGTGGATGACGAGGTGTCGGTCCGTCTTGCGCTCGAGACGCTGCTGCGCAAACGCGGCTATCGTTACTCCTCCGCTCGCTCCGCAGCCGAGGCGTCCGAGCTGCTGGACGGCAACGAGTACGACATGGTGATCACCGACATGAAGATGGAGTCCAAGGACTCCGGTCTTCAGGTGATCCGCGCGACCGCGGCCAAGAGTCCGGCCACACCGGTTCTCGTGATCACCGGCTTTGCCGATGTGGAGAGCGCCGTCGCCGCGATGAAGTACGGCGCGTACGAGTTCATCGAGAAGCCGTTCCAGATCGACGAGATCGAGGCGATCATTGAGCAGGCGTTGCGGCGCCGACGGCGCGTGTCGATGGAGCCCGAGGCCGGCAGCCCAGACGGCGACCCGTTTGCGGGGATCGTGGGCACCGACCCGGCGATCAAGGAGATCTTCCGCACCATCGAGAGCATCGCAGACACAGACGCGACCACTCTCATCACGGGTGAAACCGGCACGGGTAAGGAGCTGATCGCCCGCGCAATCCACCGCAGCAGCCCCCGCGCAGCGCAGTACTTTGTCACGGTCAACTGCGGGGCGATTCCGGAGAGCCTGCTGGAGGCCGAGTTGTTTGGCTCGCGCAAGGGCTCGTTTACCGGGG
>CALBXO010000131.1 GCA_937890335.1 uncultured Pseudomonadota bacterium
TCATGACACCCATCATGAGCATCAGGGAGCCGTGCACGATGAGCAGCACGCCCAGCGCCGGCATGTGACCCGTAAGACCCTTGTTCATTGCTGCCTGACCCCCAACCTACCGTGCGCGACCGAGTGTCGCATGACTCATTGACATGGGAACAGAAATGGCCGACCTTACGCAAACTAGAACGTGTTCTAGAACGTGTTCCACCACCAGGGAGATAGACGATGGCATTTCGTGTTGAGACCGTCCAGGAGTACTTCGACAGGTTGGGAGAGCGGTTCGTGGCCGCGGGCGCCAAGGGCGTCAACGCGGTGTATCAATTTGAGCTCGCCGGAGACGGTGGCGGTACCTGGCACGCGGTCGTGGCCGACGGCACCATGGAGTTGAACACCGGCGCTCACGACGCCCCCACGACCACCATCCGCATGAAGGCGGACGACTACGTGAAGATGACCAACGGTGATCTCAACGGTCAGATGGCGTACATGACCGGCAAGATGAAGATCGCAGGGAGCATCCCCATGGCGATGAAAATGAAAGCCATCTTCCCGTCCAACTGATGCACCAGCTCTACATCGGCGGGGCGTACGTCCCCGCAGCCAGCGGCGCCACCTACGAGTCCATCAACCCGGCCACCGCGCAGCCGTGGGCAACGTTTGCCGCAGCGGGCAAGGAGGACGTGGACGCGGCGGTCGCTGCCGCCAGGGCCGCGCACGAGTCCGGCGTCTGGCGCAACCTGCCGCCCGCCGAGCGCGGCGCGATCCTCAACCGCGTGGGCGACCTGCTGGTCGAGCGCCAGGATGAGATCGTGCTCGCCGAGGTCCAGGACGCCGGCGGCACATTCCGCAAGGGCAACATCGCCGACATCCCCGCGTCCATGCAGACGTTTCAGTATTTTGGCGAGCTCATCGCCAATGCGGAGCTGTCGCGCACGGACGAGGAGTTCGTGCCGGTGATGAGTCGCAACGTGGTCAAGCACGAGCCGATTGGCGTCGTCGCTGCCATCGTGCCCTGGAACTTCCCCCTCGCGGCGTCGTCGTGGAAGATCGCGCCGGCGCTGGCCGCTGGCTGCACGATGGTGCTCAAGCCTTCCCCGTACACGCCGGCCTCCGCGCTGTTGTTGGCGGAGATCTGCACGGAGGCTGGGGTGCCCGCCGGCGTCTTGAACGTCCTGACGGGCCCCGACGCCGAGCTGGGTGCGGCGTTGGTCGCGCACCCAGATGTAGACAAAGTCGCCTTCACTGGCTCCACCAAGGTCGGCAAGCTCGTGATGAGCAATGCTGCGGATACAGTGAAATCCTGCACCCTGGAGCTGGGCGGGAAATCGGCCAACATCATCCTGCCGGACGCCAACCTGGACATCGCCGCGATGGGCGCCGCCTGGGGTTCCTTCTTCCACAGCGGCCAGGTCTGCCAGTCGGGCACGCGCGTCCTGGTCCATTCGGACCAGCGGGATGAGTTCGTGGAGAAGCTGGTGGCGGTCGCCGCCCGCATCACCGTGGGCGACCCAATGGATCCCATGAGCACCATGGGGCCGCTGATCAGCAAGCAGCAGCTCAACACGGTGGAACGCTACGTTGCGATCGGACGGGAAGAGGGGGCGCGCACCGTCTGTGGCGGGAAGCGTCCGGAAGGACTTGGGGACGGGTTCTACTACGAGCCAACCATCTTCGTGGACGTGACCAACGACATGGTCATCGCCCGCGAGGAGATCTTTGGGCCGGTGCTCTGCGTGATGACCTACAGCTCCGAGGAGGAGGCCATCGCCATCGCCAATGACTCTCCGTACGGCCTGGCCGCCGCGGTGTGGTCTTCCGACGTGGAGCACGCCGAGGCCGTCGCCGACAAGCTCGAGGCGGGCACGGTGTGGATCAACGACTACCACCTGCTCAACCCCAAATACCCGTTTGGTGGCTACAAGCAAAGTGGCAACGGGCGCGAACTTGGCCCCGAAGGCCTGCGCGCGTACCAGGTCACCAAGCACATTCACGTGGGACAGCCCGCTGAGGACCCCATGGAGAAGCACTACTTCATGATCCTCGTGGACCTGTGACCGCGGCTCCAACTCCTCACGCTCCGGTTGATTCATGACCCAGCTCACAGCGCCCTACGAGCTCGCGTACCCCTACAAGCGCAGTCTCGGCGCGGTGTTGGGTACCTTCTTTGGTGGCCTCAAACAGGAGCGCATCTTTGGTGTGCGGCTGCCCGACGGCCGCGTCGCCGTTCCGCCCATCGAGTCGGACCCGGTGAGCGGCGCTGACTGCACGGAGATGGTGGAGGTCGGCACCACCGGCGTGGTGCAGCACTGGACGTGGGAGCCCAACCCGCGCGCTGGAAAGCACACTTTGGACACGCCGTTCGCGTGGGCGTTGATCCTGCTCGATGGAGCGGACACGCCGATGCTCCACACCGTGGACGCAGGCACCGAGGACGCCATGTCCAACGGCATGCGCGTGGCCGCGCGGTGGGCAGCCGAGAAGGGCGGCGGCATCCGGGACATCCTCTGTTTTGAACCATCGCAGGCCACGAGGCTCCCCGTCCCACAGGCACCGCCGGAGCCGCTCGGGCTCCTCGTCACGCCCATCAAGCTCAACTACACCATCCAGGCCGGCGCGGAGATGTCCGCGTTCCTGCTCGCGCTGGAGGATCGACGCATTGTCGGCCGCCGCTGCCCGAGCTGCGACGCGGTGTTTGTGCCCCCCCGAGGCGGCTGCACGGTCTGCTCGGTGCCAGCTGGGGACGAGGTGCAGGTCTCCGAGGTGGGCACAGTCACGACCTTCTGCATCATCAACATCCCGTTTGAAGGCCAGATGCTCGAGCCGCCCTACGTCTGCGCCGCGGTGTTGCTGGACGGCTCGGACCTCCCGCTGTTCCACCTGATCGGCGGCGTGCCCGTCGAGGAGGCGCGGATGGGAATGCGGGTCAAAGCGGTCTGGGGCGATCCGGCGCCGACGCTGGCGTCCATCCGCTACTTCGAGCCCACAGGCGAGCCCGACGCGGCGTACGACACCTACAAGGAGCACCTCTGATGCGCCCCGTTGCCATTGTCAGCTACGCGTCCGAGTTGGGTGCAAACCGGGACGAGGTTGAGCTCGTCCTGTCTGCGATCAACCAGGCGCGCGGCCAGGTCGGGATCAAGCAGGCGGACATCGGTTTCACCTGCTCGGGGTCCAGCGACTTTCTTGTCGGGCGGCCATTCAGCTTTGTGATGGCGCTCGACGCTGTCGGGGCGTGGCCGCCCATTCGCGAGTCGCACGTGGAAATGGACGGGGCGTGGGCGCTGTACGAGGCCTGGGTGCGGCTGCAGCGCGGGGACATTGACACCGCCCTGGTCTACGCATTCGGGAAGCCCAGCGCCGGCGACCAGGCCGAGGTGCTCGCCACCCAATTGGACCCGTACACACTCGCGCCGCTCTGGCCGGACGCCGACGCCATCGCCCGGCTGCAGGCCGCCGCTTGCGGTGCCCCCATGCCCGCCCCGGCGCCGGTGTTGGACGGCGCAGCCGCCATCGTCCTCGCGGCCGGAGACACTGCGCGCCGCCTCTGCATTCGGCCCGCCTGGATTCGCGGCATCGAGCACCGGGTGGAAGCCCACCAATTGGGACTGCGCGACCTCTCGCGCTCCAGCTCCACGGCTGCTGCGGCCGAGGCCGCCGGCGCCCATGTCGCCGCCGACGCCGTGATCATCCACGCCCCGTACGAAAACCAGGCGGACCTCGTCAGGGACGCGCTGCGAGCGCCTGGTGCCGAGGTGCACCACGGGCCGCTCATGGTCGCGGGATTGATGTGTCTCGGCGAAGCCGCGACGCGCATTCACAACGGCGCCAGCAGAACCGTGGCCCACGCGACCGAGGGACCCGCGCTCCAGCACAATCTGGTGGCGGTCCTGGAGGCGGAGAAGGCGCCCACAGCTGACGTGCACATGCACACGCGCTGCGCTGTGGTGGGCATCGGCCAGACCAGGTACGCCGCCAAGCGCAAGGACCTGTCCATCCCAGGGCTGGTACGTGAGGCGGCCACGCGGGCGCTGGCCGACGCCAAGGTGTCGTTCGCGGACATCGACGCTGTCGTGATCGGCAAGGCCCCCGACATGTTCGAGGGCATCATGATGCCCGAGCTCTACCTCGCCGACGCGCTCGGCGCCGCGGGCAAGCCCATCTTCCGCGTGCACACCGCCGGCAGTGTGGGGGGCTCCACCGCCGTGGTCGCCACGCACCTCATCGAGTCCGGCGTTCACAAGCGCGTCCTGACCGTGGCGTTCGAGAAGCAGAGCGAGTCCAACGCCATGTGGGCGCTGTCGCCCCAATACCCGTTCCAACCACCGACGACCGCAGGTGCCGGCGGCTACTTTGCGCCGCTGATCCGCGCGTATATGCGCCGCTCGAACGCGCCCGGCCACATCGGCACCCTCGTCGCGGTCAAGGACCGTCAGAACGCCTTGCGCAACCCGCTGGCCCACCTGCACGTCCCGGGCATCACCCGCGAGATGGTGGAGGCGTCCCCGATGCTCTGGGACCCCATCCGCTACCTGGAGACCTGTCCGTCTTCCGACGGCGCCTGCGCGATGGTGCTCGTCGCCGAGGACAGCCTCGTCGGGCCGGGCGGCGAGGCGCCAGACGCGCCGCCGGCGTGGGTCCGCGCGACCGCCATGCGCAGCGAACCCATCCAGTTTCCTGGTCGCGACCAGGTGCTCCCGCGCGCGGGCGCCGACTGCGCCGCCGACCTCTACGCCAAGGCGGGCATCACAAACCCGCGCGAGGAGATCGACGTGGCCGAGATCTACGTCCCCTTCTCCTGGTTTGAGCCCATGTGGCTCGAGAACCTGGGACTCGCCGGGCCCGGCGAGGGGTGGAAGATGGTCGAGTCGGGGGCCACGTCCATGGAGGGAGACCTGCCTGTGAACCCGTCGGGCGGCGTCATGAGCTCCAACCCCATCGGCGCGTCCGGAATGATTCGGTTTGCCGAAGCCGCCCGCCAGGTGCGCGGCCAGGCCGCGGACCACCAGGTCCCGGGCGCCAAGGTGGCGTTGGGCCACGCGTACGGCGGTGGTTCCCAGTTCTTCAGTATGTGGATCGTCGCGTCGGAGTGAGGCAGATGCAATACAATATCGCGGACCTGTTCGAGTGCGTTGTGGACACCTGCCCGGATCGCACGGCGGTCGTGGTGCTCGACATCGATGGCGGCAGAACCACGCAGACCTACGCGGGACTCAACGCGCGCGCAAACCAACTCGCTGGATGGCTGCGCAAGCGGGGCGTGGGACAGGGCGACCACGTGGGCCTGCACCTCTACAACGGGATGCCCTACCTCGAGGCGCTGCTGGCGCTGTGCAAGCTGCGCGCGGTGCCCATCAACATCAACTACCGCTACGTCATCGAGGAGCTGGCCTACCTCTTCGCCGACGCGGACCTGGTTGGGGTCCTCCACGAGCCGGACCTGGCGGACCGCGTGGACGGGGCACGCGCGGGCCTCGACAAGCTGACGTGGACGTTGGCCTCGGGCCCAGACTACGAGGCCGCGGTCGCTTCCGAGAGCGCCGAGCAATCGTTTGGAGAGCGCTCCGGGGACGACCTCTACATCATCTACACCGGCGGGACGACGGGCATGCCCAAGGGCGTGATGTGGAGGCACGAGGATCTTTTCTTTGCCGCGCTCCAGGGCGGCCGGCCGGGCGGTGATCCCATCGAGCGGCCAGAGGAGCTGGCGGAGGTGGTGGGAGCAGGGCCGGAGGGGGTGAACATCCACGCGGCGGCACCCCTCATTCACGGTTCCGCGCAGCTGGCCACGTGGATCTGCCTGTTCAGCGGCGGCAAGCTCGGCATTGTCGGGCACCGCAGCTTCCACGCGGATCTGACCGGGCGCCTCCTGGACGAGGAGGGGATGAACGTCGTCAACCTCGTGGGCGACGCCATGGCCCTGCCGTTTGTGGAGATGCTCGAGTCCGGCAAGTACAAGGCCGACGCCCTGGTCGCGCTGTCTTCCGCGGGCGCGATCCTGAGCTCCACCACCAAGGTGCGGCTCCAGAACGCCCTGCCGATGGCCATGGTCCTCAACAACTACGGCGCGTCCGAGACCGGCCACCAGGGCACCGCCATCACAGACGCCGGTGGGCAACCGCGCTTCTTCATGCACGGGGACGCCACCACGGTGATTGGCCCCGACGACAAGCCTGTGGAACCCGGCTCCGGCGTCACCGGCATGCTCGCGCGCAAGGGCAACATCCCCCTGGGCTACTACAACGACCCAGAGAAGACGGCGCGCACATTCAAGACCCTGGACGGGGTCCGCTACGTCATGCCGGGCGATTTTGCGCTGCTCAACGACGACGGCACGGTCACCCTCCTCGGGCGCGGCTCCGTCTGCATCAACACCGGCGGCGAGAAGGTGTACCCCGAGGAGGTCGAGGAGGCACTCAAGGGGCACGACGATGTCTCGGACGCCGTAGTGGTCGGCGTCCCCGACCCGCGCTGGGGCGAGCGCGTCACCGCCCTCATCGTCTGCACGGACGGCGCAGACATGGAGGGCATCGCCGCTCACGTCCGCACCAAAGTCGCTGGCTACAAGACCCCACGGCAGATCTTTGCCGTCGAGCACCTCAACCGACACCCCTCCGGCAAGCCCGACTACCGCTGGTCCAAGGAGCTGGCCACGCAGCTCTGCGCCGACTCGTGAGCGCGCGCGAGGCGGGGCCCCATCTGGTCTGCTGAACCGGGACACCTGGCACGCCGGACCTGGGCCGGCCAACCTGTTTGGCGTTCAGGTCACCCGCCTTCCAGCTCCCGGTGCAGGTCGAGGGCCGGCCAGCGTCGGATTGGCCGAACATCTCCCGATCCATCTCCGAACCTTGGACACAGCCTGCGCTGGTACACGCGCGCTCATCGTCGACGACGACATCTCCAGGGCACGACCCAAGGGGGTGAACCAAATTTCGCTCCCTGCGACAGCGCGCGCTGGCTATCTATGCTTCAGCTCGCAGTCACCCGGTCTTACACGCAGCAGGAGATCCCCCATGAACCGAACCGTATTGATCGCCGCCTCCCTCCTCCTCCTCTCCGCCATTGGATGCGGCGCAGAGTTGAACGACACATCGACCCAGGATGGCAGCCTGGCCGACACGAGCGACGCCCAGGAGCTCGTACCTGGCGGAGAGCTCGCACCTGCGCCCGCCGTGCGCTGTCGGCAGGCGGTCCCGCCGGCTGTCTGCGACGCAGCGCCCAACCTCTCCGTGGTCCACGCCGTCCTCGTCAACGCTGGCAACATCGAGGTCGTCGCACAGGGCGACACATGCGCGGAGACGGTCACGGGCTTCGGGTTCCGCGTCTTCAACGCCGAGGGCCAGGACATCACGGGCCGGTCCTGGCCTGAGCTGGAGTCCATCGAGGTCCAGGGCGAGTCGTTCATCCTGCGCGGCGACGCCGCGGGCTGCGCAAACTACAGCGGAGCTACGCACCTCGAAGTGGTCGCGATGGGCGAGGACCAGGTCGTCTCCAACACGATCCGCGTGGAGATCGATCGCTCGCAGTTCACCGAGTAGGCCTCGCAGCACGCCGGCAAGTTCCGGTGAGCGGCCCACACAGCGCGGCAACCCCTCCACTCCGCCAGCGCCTGGCCGCCATGTCAGCCCGACCGGTCGGCGGGAGCAGAGAAATCCACAATAGCTGAATCTTTCCTGTTGACCGTCCGGCGGTTCGTGCGTATCTATCCGGTCGTGACCACCCTCATGTTTAACGTTCGTTAAACAGGCGCGACCGAGAGTATGAACCCTACACCCGCAGAGCCCCTCGCCGCGGTGGAACCCCGCGAGAGAATCCTCCAGGCTGCGCTGGCTCTCTTTGCAGCAAAGGGGTTCGCAGCCACCTCGATTCGCGACATCACGCAGGCCGCGGGCGTCACCAACCCGATGGTCTACTACTACTTCGGGAGCAAGTCCGACCTGTTTGCGAGCCTGCTGATTGGCGCCGTCACTGAAATGGCCGGGCAGCTGGCGGCGACGCTGCAAGCGGACCGGCC
>CALBXO010000132.1 GCA_937890335.1 uncultured Pseudomonadota bacterium
GTAGCCGTCCACCACGGTGTCGTCGTCGTAGAAGCTGTGTGTGTATTCACTGACCAGCGTCCAATCTCCGGTCTTGAGCGTGTGCTGGAGCGAGGTGACCTGGCGCTCGAGCAGCTTGGTGGCCTCTGGGTTCGGGTCCTGGAGATCGTCCACGGTGGTGAACATTCCGTCGTGGCGCAGGCGCAGCACATTGCTGTCGTCGAGCACCCACTTCACCTCGCCGCCAAATTTGTCCTGGCCCTGCTCGAGGATGGTGCCGCCGGAGAAGAAGCCGGGGTTTGCCGTCTGGAACCAGCTGCGCACGCCCAGGACCTCCTTGGGAAGCTGGCCTTCCTCGGCGAGGAAATCACCCAGCTCCAACTGTCCACGGATGAGCCATGCGTCGCCCTTCTTGTCCTGCTGCGAGCGGCGGCTGTACGGGTCGTACGTCAGGCCGCCGTCCCCGGAGAGGAACGACGGTGCGTCGAGGCTCTCGCTGCCCGCGTACTCAAACTCGAGCTTGGTCCGGTCCGTGTAGCGGGCGCCGGTCTCGATCTGCCAGAGCGTATAGTCCGGTCCGTCGCCAGACCCGCGACCCTCACGGACGTACCCGCCGCCCACATGGAATGTGTCGGCGAAGGTCTCGCGGAGCTGGCCACCCCAGCTGAGTTCGGCGTTGGCGTCGTCGGCCTCGTAGTCGTAGGAGGCCTCGATGACGACGGGGTTGCCGTTGAGCAGCTCCGCGGTGGAGTTCACGCGCCCGCTCAGGTATCCGCCCTGCATCTGGCTGGGGACCGGTGACTTGAAGAGGATGCGCCCAGTGCGGTTGTCGATGGTGTAGTCCACGTTGCGAACTTGCGGGATGCGCGCCACCTCGATGCCGCTGGCGGCGTCCTTGATGACGATGCTGACCTTCTCACTGCCCTCAAGAATCTCGCCGTGGCGCAGCCAGTACAACGAGCCGCCTGTACCGCTCATATAGTTCCACGTGTGCCGGACCCGCTGGTTCGCGTCCGCGGTGAAGAACTTCAGCTCCGTCTTGTAGTCGTCGGCAAGCGTCTTGTTGAAGTCGATCTTGGCGCCGTAGAACGGCCGGTCGTACTTGAAGAACTCCACGCCTGCCAGGCCCGCGCGGGTGTTGCCGACGATGAGTTTGCTCTGGTCGGCCTCCACGAGGATGTAGAGCTTCCCACGCGCGTTTACGTCGGACACGGTCTCGCCGCTGTCGCCGTAGATGGGGTAGTAGCGGTCGGCCTGGATGGTGTCGGTGAGGAACGTCTCAAACTCCGGCAGCCGGGCAGAGTCGAAGTACGCCGTGTACTTGTACTCCTCAAAGAAGTTGTCCAGGAACGCGGAGCCGGCCATGTAGCCCTTGAGGTAGACCTTGGTCTCGCCGTGGAGGACAACGCCTGCATCCGTGGTGACGGAGTTGTGGCGGTTGAGCCCCTCGAGCTCGGCGCCCTCGGCGGCGATGGACGTGTCGGCGAAGGCCATGAGGAAGTAGCCCACCTCGGCGACCCGCACCGGCCAGGTGATGACGCCCTTGTTGCCGTCGGGGTCCTCGGCCTGGATGACGACCTCGCTGTCGCCCGTTGGCAGCTTGACCACGGCCACGAACTCGCCGTCCACGACCTCCACGGGGAGTCCGTTCACGGTAATCTTGTTGACCGGGTCGGTGGAGCCGCGGACCACGAGCTCCCGGCTCTTGAGCTCCGCGCCCTCGGGCGGCAGGAAGACCTTCAGGTTTGCGGCCGCGGATTTGAGCGCGTCCTCGTCCACGTTGATCTCGTCGATATCGCGAAGCGCCTCGTCGAGCTCGGAGCCACCAAACCCGTCAAGATCCGCGTACTTCGTCGCCTTGGCCTTGCTGTCTGGCGCTGCGCCCGTCGTCACCGGTGTGTCGGTGACCGTGTCCCCGGCCTCCTGCGCCAGCAGAACCCGGAATCGAGGGGAGTCCTGGGGCACCAGCCGCCCCTCGGGGTCTGCCCCGTCCGGATCCGGTGTCTCCGCATCGTCTTCGGACTCGGGCGCCTCGGGCTCGGCCGCGTCCTCCTCACTGTCGACCGGTTCCTCCACGTCCACGGCCTCGCCGAGCACGGGGGGTGCCTTCCGGGCAGGCTTGCGCAATCCACCGGCGCCGGTGGACAGCGGGCCGGTCAGGAGCGGCGTGGCACCACCGGGCTCCAACCCCTGCGGTCGCGGGAAGCCCTCGGGAATCTCAACGTGCGAGATGGCGCGGGCGCCCTTGGGCGTCGTAATCTCCACCAGCAGCTTCTGCCCGGAGTAGCCGCCCACGGTCGTGGAGAACCCGCCGTCGGGGGCAAGGTTCACGCGGTTGCCGTTGAGCCAGGCCTGCGCCTCAATCTCCAGAACGGGTTTACGTTTGGCGGCCTCCTCGGCCTCCTTCTCCGCCGCCGTCGGCTTCTTGCGCCGGCGCTTGCGTCCCTTGGCCGGCTCCTCCGTGGGTACCTCGAGCCGGAACTGGGCGACCGGCGCGCGGCCGACCTCCCCGTCCGGCGTCCGGACCGTCAGGGTCGCCTGGTACCAGGCCGGAATCAGGAACGTCCGATCCTCATCCACAGCCCCCGCCCACTTTACAGAGGCGGGAGGCGCTCCAGTGCCCGTCGACTCATGCAAGACCGTGCCGTCACCGTCGACGACCGTGAAGTTCCAGCTGTCCACCGGGAGGTTCTCGGGGACCGCGATGGTGAACTCGGCTACGGGTTTGATCTGGCCTCGATCCAGGAGGAAGACCTCCTGTTTGGGTGTGGCCTGCACTCCGAGCAGCGGCAGCGTGATCGTCGTCTTGCCGACGTTCAGCGTACCTGTGTTGGTGTCGCCGCTGACGGGCACGCTGGGCAAATCGAGTTTGGGCGTTACGAGCGCGACGAAGCCGTCGCGGACGTTGATGGCCCGGACTGACCGCATGCCGTCGCCGTTCACGAAAGTGACGACGACGAGACCGTCGCTGGGCTTGAGCAGGTTGGCCTTGAAGGCGCCCTCGGCGTCCAGGTCCATGGTTCGGGCGTTGACCCACGCGCCGCGTCCGGGCAGCGCAGCGTCCCCGAGCTGGGGCTCCACGAGCTTCGGGTCGGGGTCCGTCACCGTGATCTGCACGCGCCGGTTGAGATAGCGGTTCTGCTCTCCCTCGTTCGGGACCAACGGCTGTGAGGAGCCCACGCCGGTAGCGTCGATGTCCTCGGCGGGCACGTTGAGATCCTTGACCAGGTGGGCTTTGACGGCGGCCGCCTGCGTGGAGGTGAGCTCCTTGAGCTTGGCCGGGTCGCCCTTGTCGTCGGTGTGGACCTTCACGACCCACTTGAACTTGCGGCCCCCCCTCACCTTGCGCCGGGTCTCCCCGAGCTTCTGCTTGAGGAGGTCCGTCATCTCCCCGGTGCCGGGGCGGAAGAGTTTTCCGTTGATGCGCGACTCGACCGCCAGCTCGTCCGAGGGGACGGCCACGCCAAATCGCACGGGAGCGCTGGTCGCGAGCGCGCCTGCCCCCAGGTGCACGTCCAGGACGACGCGGTACACGGCGGGTCCGGCCAGCGCCTGCGCGCCGGCGGCCTTGCCATCCCACTCGATGGTTGCGGGAAGTTCGCCGTCGCCAACGATGGAGTGGACCAGGTTGCCCTCATCCTCGCCGCTGATGCGCAGGGCCCAGCGGACGACGGTCGCGCCCTCGGCGGCCTCTGGCGTGAACACCAGCGGCTTGTCGAGCGCGCCCTTCTGCACGGACACCTTCTCGCGGTCGACGCTGATGGAGGCCGACGGCATGGAGATGGCCTCCCCGTTGATCGTCAGCTCGCCCGTCCCGACTCGACCTTCGATGGCCAGGAATTTCTCCCGGACGCGGCGCTCGTTCTCCTCGAGAAGGGCGTTGCTGGCGTTGACGTCCACGTCCTCAACGAGGTTCTCGGGACAGCTTGTGCCGAACGCCACTTTCACGGGGAGACCCCGGGTCACGTAGAAGACGCGCCGGATGTCGGTGCTCGGCTCGGCGCCCACCGGGAGCGAGTTCACGTCCAGCTTGAGCAGGTGGTTGCCGGGGTTCACGGCCTGGATGTGGAATTTACCCGTCTGGTCCGTCGTCGCGTACCAGCCGTTGTCCAGGTAGACCTTGGCCCGGTAGACGCCCCGCTCGCCGTCGTCCTGCCAGCCGTCTGCGTTGGTGTCACAGAAGACCTTTCCGAGGATGAGGCCCTGGTCGAAGATCGGGTCATAGACGATGCGGACGGTGGCGGTGTCCTCGTTGGAGATGGGGGAGCTGCCATCCGCCGACACGAGGATTGCGCGGTTTTTGTACTCCTTGCCGGGGTCAACATCGGTGCCTGCGACCAGCTGGTACACCAACTCGATGGTTTCGCCAGCGCCGAGGTCCAGTGGCCGCGGACGGTCGCTGTCTCCGCTGCGTGGCACAAAGCCAAAGTCCAGTGTCAGTTCCCCAGACGGTACGGCGAGCTCGGATCCTGTGGCGCGGCCGTCTTTGACGTTTCGCACGCGCCCGCTGCCCTTCACGTAGGAGAAGCCGCGCGGAATCGCGTCGCGAATCAGCACGCCGCCGAGTCCAGTGGCCTCGTTGTACACGAGGTTGCGGCTGGATCCATTCGTGACGGAGATGGTGTAGCTGATGATCTCGCCGACGGTCGCCTGGCGCTTGTTGGCGCGCTTGTCGAGTTGGATGAGGCTGCGCAGCGGGTCGAGGGGGATGTGGTTGTTGAGGACGAAGCTGTCCTGGTCGCGGATGTCGAACCGCAGGAAGTAGTCGAGTTTCTCCGCGTCGAGGCTCGGGATTTCGTTGTCCACGACGAGGTTGGGGTCCTGATCCGGGTCCCAGGTTCGATCGATGGGCTCGATGCGCGTGGACGGGAACACGAGCGTCTGGTTGGGTGCCACGACCTCCAGGCGGTAGATGTGGCCTGCGATGACATCAAAACGGTAGAGACCGTCTCGCGTCAGCTGCCCCTGCTGCCCCTCCGGGAGGTCCTCCGGCGGCACCAGGCGGCCCGCCGTGGTCGGGTCCGGATCGGATTCGTCGTAGAAGAGTTGGAGCTCGGCGCCGTTGATCACGCCGCCGGTGATGGAGTTGTAGACGCGGCCGCTCGGGTCTACGAGCAGGTCCTGCTGCAGCTTTTGGTTGGCGGTGGCGACGGCGCGCAGGGCGCCGTATTGCACGGGACGTCCCCCCACGGGGTTGGCGAACCAGCGCACCTGGTACGGACCGTCGGGGAGGGTTGGGAACTGGTAGGTGCCGTCCTCGGCGCTGACCACTTCCGCCACGGCGTTGGCCAGGTCGCCCGTGCTGAACGCGCGGACCAGGAACGCCGGGAAGACACGATCGCCGTCGTCGTAGGCGCCGTTGCGGTTCTGTACGTCCTCAAAGACGCGTCCCGCCACTGTCGCGCCGCCTACCACAGCGCCGATGTTCAAGCACACGGGCACGGTGGTCGTGGAGTCGAGACCATCGGCGGCGGTGGTCACGCGATTGCACACGGAGGTCCCGTCGGCCAACCCGGCCTGGAGTTTGGCGCCGAGCACGATGACCGCGGTCTCGCCGGCTCCGAGACTGAAGCCCCTCACTGTGATGGTCTCGCCGTCTACGATCTGGGCGCCCACAGGGGCGGCGAGGACGGTGCCGGAGGCGAACGAGTCGCTGAGTTGGTCGCGGACGGAGATGGTCTCCACCGTCGAGGCGCCCACGTTGCGGACCGTGATGGTGTAGACGAGGTCGTCACCGCCGTCGACGCTGCCACCGCCAATGTCCGTGACCTCCTTTGTGGTGGTCAGGTGGCCGCCGCGTCCCACTGGGGTCACGGTGGGCTGATCGCCGTTGAGGTCGTTCCCGTCTGCGTCGGTCAGCTCCGGTCCGTGTTGCCTGAGGGTGATCCTGCCCTGGTTTGTGGCCAGGGGACCACGCAGGACGCGCGCGCGGAATCGGATGACCGGTGCCTTGCCGGGTTCGATGGTACCGAGCCCGACTGTGATTGTGGAACCGTCGACCATGCCAAGGTCGTCGTCGTCGGCCTCGCTGAGGGCAGCGCCGTTGACGGTGAAGAACCCGGGCTGGTAGCGCAGATTGTCGTTGAGCGTGTCCGTAAACGTCACGCCGGAGGCGATGATTGTGCCGCGGTTGGGCACCCTGATCTCGTACTCAACGACCTCGTTGGGGTCCAGTCGGCCATTGTTGTTCGTATCAATGACTCTCGCCGTCTTCGTGGTCCCGGTGATGTTGGGACCTGCGCCGACCACAACCTGGGTTGGGTCGTCCACGTTGGCCGTGGTCGGGTCATCGGACAGAGCCTGCGGCCCGAGCTCGGGGGTCACGACCGCCTGGTTGGAGATGATGTTGCGGTGCGCCACGTCGCCGTCCACCTTCACCTGGAAGCTGACGACGCGCGTCTGACCGGACCCAAGGCCGTCCAACGCGATGCCCGTGGCGATGGTCGGCTGACCGCCGTCCGCCACGCCCTGTCCGTCTACGACCAATGAACCCGGGACGTACGCGGTCAGGTTGGGGATGGGATCGACAAGCGAGATGTCGCCGGAGCCACCGGCGCCGGTGTTCACGATGGCGATGGTGTAGGTGAGTACGTCGCCTGCCTCCACGAGCCCGCCGTTTTCGTCGGTCACCGTCTTGGCCGTCTGGCTCAGATCGGCGGCGGGAATGGCCTCGACCCGCAATAGTGTCGGGTTGAAGTCTCCCAGGCCGTTGGCCGGATCGTCGCTCGGGACATTGGCGTCAGGATCGGCCGGCGTCAGCGCAGTGGCCTGGTTGGAGATCACCGTGCCCGGCGCCGTCTCGAGCTTGATGCGCGCCGTGAAAGCCAGCGTAATCTGCTGTCCAGGAGACAGCGTCCGCAGCGCCGCGGTGGTTCGTCCGTCCCAGCGGATGTCGTTGGTGCCTGCGTTGTAGACACCGCCCTGTGTGGGCTGGAAATCGGTGAGGTTGGCGTCCACCGGGTCCACGACGGACACCCCGGTCAGCGGCTCGCCCTGCTGCGATGCGCCCACGGTCAGTGTGTAACGAATCGTATCGCCGGCCTCGACGCGACCGCCGTTGAGGTCCTCGACGCTCTTGATGTGCGACGAGAACTCGGGGAAGCGCACCTCAAGTCGCGTCGGGTCGTTCTCGGCAGGCGTGCGCGGATCGTCGCTCTGTTGCGCTCGGACGCCCGCCGCGACGAGGTTTGCCTGGTTCAGTACAACGGTTCCATTGGGGATCTGGTCGCGGACGCTGGCGCGCAGCGTCAGAGTCACGGATGCGCCGCCCGCCAGGGAGCGCAGCGGCGGGAAGGCGTTGCCGTCCCACGTGACGACGCCCGCCTGGACACGCCCGTTCTGCCCGGGCTGGAGGGCATCCAACAGCGCAGTGTCGACGGGGTCACGCACGATGATCTCGCGGGCGGCACCGAGCCCTGTATTGCGCACGACGATCTGGAACTCAATCGGGTCACCGGGCCTCAAGAAACCGCCGTTCACGTCGCGTGCAGTCTTGGTGAACACGCTGATCTCGGGCAGCGCGTTCACGATGAGGATGGTGGCGTCATCGGGCGCGGGCGTCGCCGGGTCGTCGCTGTTGACGGTGGCGATTCCGGCGCCGGCGAGTGTCGCCTGGTTGGCAATCCGGGTTCCGTCGGGTGTGTTGCCAGCGATGGTGGCGTCAAACGTCAGGCTCCGGGCCTGACCGGGGGCCACGGTGCCGAGATTCCAGACGATCTCCTGACCGCGGACCTGCCCGCCCTGCCCTGGCTCGATGTCGACGAGCCTGCCGTCCAGTCGGTCCCGCACCTGGATGGACCGCCCAGCCTCGCTGCCGTCGTTGCTCAGCGCGACGGTGTAGCGCACGCGGTCACCGGCCTCGACCTGCCCTCCGTTGAGGTCGGTCACGATCTTGGTCATGCCGTCGAAGCGGGCTTCGGCGGTGACAAAGAAGACAGTCGGGTCGTCGATCTCGGGCGTGTTCGGATCGTCTGTCAGGGCCGTCGGTGCGCGCTCGGAAGACACCCGCGCCTGGTTGCTCACCGTCTGCCGGTTTGCTGCCCCCGGCGCGATGCGCGCACGAAAGCGCACGATGGTCCTCCCAGCATCTCCAACGGTTACTGCCGGCAGCGCCCAGGTCACGGTGTTGCCGCGGAGCGCCCCACCGTCGAGCGGGGTGATGCCCACCAGAGCCGTCGTATCCACCACGTCGGTGACGACGACATTGCGCGCGGTCTCGGTCCCGTCATTGCGGATCGTCAGCACGTATTCGACGGTGTTGCCGGGTTCGAAGAATCCGTCGCCGTCGAGATCACGCACGTCCTTCGTGCTGGCGTCGAGGCTCGGTGCCGCCGTGACGCGGAACAGGGTCGGGTCGTCGATTTCGCGTGTGGTCGGGTCATCGGTGACGAGCGCGTTGACGAATCCGTCCGCAGCGATGCGCGCCTGGTTGAACACCTGCGTGCCGTCGTCCAGCGGACTCCGGACGATCGCGTCGAACGCCAGCGTGACGCTCTGACCGGCCTCCACCCGCGCGAGGGCGGGTGTCGTCGTGGCGTTCCATGTCAGGGTGGGTGCCTGGAAGCGGCCACCGTCGGTCGCGACCAGGAAGGTGAGGTTCTCGTCGATCACGTCGGTGACGACCACGTTGGTCGCCGCGGCGTCGCCGTCGTTGGTGAACTGAACCTGGTAACGGACTGTGTCGCCGGGGTTGTACTGGTCGTCCTGTTGCGGCTCTACCTGCTTGGTCGCGCCGGTGAAGTCCGCTGCGGAGATGACGGGGAAAGTCGTCGGGTCGCCCAGGTCCACGGTGCGGGGGTCGTCCGTGACGGCGGCCTCCTCGAGTCCATCCGCGAGGATGCGCGCCTGGTTGGAGACGATGGTTCCATTGTCCAGCGGGAAGCTCACGGAGGACCGGAACCGCAGCGGGACCGCCCGGTTCGCATCCGGCGCCAGGGTGCCGAGCGCGGGGTTGTTCTGCGCGTTCCAGGTCAGCGTGCGGGTGTTGGCGTTGAACTCGCCGCCATCGAGGGCGACGATGTCCGTCAACTCGGCGGGCACCACGTCGGTCACGACCACATTGGTCGCTGGGCTCGTGCCGGTGTTGATGATCTCCAGGGTCCATTCGACGGAGTCACCCGGTCTGGCGGGCTCGCCGTCGCTGTCCACGAATGTCTTGCGGCTTGCGCTGAGCACCGGGACCGAGGTGACGACAAAGTCGGTGGCGTCGTCCAGATCATCGGTGTTGGGATTGTCGGAGGGGACGGGGTCCGGCAGCTCGTCGCTCGCCACGAACGCCTGGTTGCTGACGGTCGTGCCATTGGGCAGCGGGTTGCGCACGCGCGCACGCACGACCAGCTCTGCGTCCGCAGCTGCGGCCAAGGACGGCACGGTCCACGTCACGGTCCGGCCTGCGACCACCCCGCCGTTCTCCGGGCGGATGTCCTCCAGCTCAGCCGGAATCTCGTCGGTTACCCTCACATTGGTGCCCTGCTGCGTGCCGCTGTTGCGGACGGTCACCAGATAGACGATCTCATCGCCGGGCTGGAATCCTTCGGGGCGGGACTCGTTGCGCACAAACTTGGACGTGTTCACAAAGTCTGGCCGGGACACCACGGTTACGTCGGTGCTGTTGTCGTCGCCGACGCCGTTGCGCGGGTCGTCCGTGAGCACATCACCCACGACGTCCGGGGACCTGATTGTGGCCTGGTTGCGGACCACGGTGCCGTTGAGCGTTCCGTCCTGCACCAGGGCGCGGAACTGCACCGTGGCGGTGCCGCCCGGCGCGACGGGTCCGGCGAGTGCCC
>CALBXO010000133.1 GCA_937890335.1 uncultured Pseudomonadota bacterium
CGACGATTTGTCTCGCCGATCACTCGCTCAACCCAAACGAGAAACCCGGTGAGGCCCCGGGCACCTTGGCGGGGTCGTGGCGTTTGCAGGGTCCGATTCACTTTGTGCGTCACAAACCGCCCGTGTGGCCTCCTCATGGCGCAAGGGAGACGGTCATCAACAATCGAATCGTGAGAACAGGTTGGGCGCTGGGTCTGTTGGTGGTGTTGGGGTCCGCAGGCTCAGCCTACGCCGCCCAGCCTCCCGACCGCGGCGTCCTGGGTGCCCGAGTGACCATCCTGGTCGCTGCCGACGACTGGACGGCGGACTCGAACTTCGAGTCCCTCGAACCGGCCGACGGGGCGTTGTTTGGCTTCGAAGCCTACGGGCTGGCCAGGATCACAGGTCCGCTGCACCTCGGCGGGGGCATCCAGTATCAGCCGGCATCGCTTCTCGAACTTGTCACGCCGACCACGGACGGAGCCCGGACGCGGAGTATCGGTTCGGAGTTCGAGCTTCGCGCGATTGCCGCGTCCCGCCTTGAGCTGGACGATGGGCTGATCTGGGACGCTCGCCTGCACGCAGCACTGCATCGACTGTCCCCGGCAACGGAATTCGCAGACGACGCAGGGTACGGGTTGGCCGTGGGCGGCGGCAGCGCCATCGCGTTTGACGCCGGCCCCGTGGACTTCGAGTTCGGGTTCAGCCTGGACTACCAAAGCAATTCCGTGGTCCGCCGGCGTGCGGGGCCGACGCTTCCAGACGTGACGGTGGACGGAGTCGGTGGCGAGCAGGACCAGTCGGACCGCACCTTCGATCTGCGCTCCATGGAGTTGTGGGCCTTTGGGGGGGTGGTCTTTTGAGCGTGGTCAGGCCGGGTCTCGGTCGGACAGGCCGACACGACGACGCGTGACGGAGTCAACTCACGCGTTCAGCCCCTGTGAGTCGGCCCGTCAATGTTTGGCGCCGCCCGGTGAGCGTGTCGGACGCTCTCGCGTGCGCGGGCGATCCATGCGGTGCCGGAGCGGGCGCTATTTCGCGGCGATCATCTTGATCGTGAGGAGGGTGGGCTGACTCGGGAGCGGCCTCGCCGACAGCGCCGCAGCCAGTGCCACCGCCTCCTGGTCGCTGCCCGGGCCGCGGCCCATCGTGATGTGCGCTTTGCCGCCCGTAATCCGCTCCTGGATCACGGGCACGGACACAACCGTCCCATCCAGCACTATCGCCAGCCGTCGCTTCACAGCCGAGCCCGTCATGGTGGCGAAGGTCTGACCGGCCCGCTTGTTGAACGCAACCCGCACCGCCATGTCGCCGTAGTCGCTCTCAAAGGCCTCCGCCCAGGTGATGTCCTGGTTGTCGAGGACAGTGGGCTCAAGGAGGATGGCGCAGAGGTCCGGGGCGGCCGCGGCCTCGCCCCCGTAGGCGACTCGGCTCTGCACCGCCCAGACGCGATCGGACACGGGCATCCCGGCCATCGCCTTCTCCAGAACGACGCGGTCCTTGGAACAGACCGTCTGTCCGTCGCTTTCGCCATACGTGGGGGAGGTCACCAGGCTGGGCTGCGCCTTGTGCAAAGCGCCGGCGACCGACGCGAGCTTGCGGTCGTCGGCCAGAGCAAACTCGACATGGAACGGGCGCAGCAAACGCCGGACCGCGTCCGCCGGCTCGGCAAGGTGGGTGCGGACCTCCACGGTGCGTCCAGTCACGACCACCTCTCCGGAAGGTGCCCCCATATTCTCGAGCCGGCCCCTCAGGACGGCCGCAAGCTCGTCGGGGCTCTCCGACTGCGTGCCGGGCTCCACGGTGAAGGCGACGTTGGCGGCGGGCTTGAAGAGGCTGCAACCTGCAAACAGGCACATTGCGCACAGGATTGTTGCGGTTCTCATTGGGTAGCCTTGGTGCAGTCGTCGACCTGTTTGCCCTTGTGGTCAAAGGCCACACAGAGGGACTCGACACATCTGGGGGATGCCATGGTCTTACTGTCGCAGCCATCCTCGCAGCCATCGCCCTTTGGGTGCTTCCACGCCAGCCACAGGGCATTGACTGCGCCCTCGCTGCACGAGTTGGTGCAGTCCGCGTCCGTGGTGCATGCGCGGCGTGCCGGAACGTCGGGGCAGCTGCAGCCGGGAAGCGCCTTGTAGCCGGGCTTGCAGGGCGCGCATGGCGGAGGTCGGTTCTGGCGACTGAGCTTCAGCACGGACCTGGCCCCCACAGGCAGGGCGGATTTCACCCCCGACGGGACCGCGTTGGCGCCGGCGGCAAAAACCTCGGCCGTGGTGGTGCCGCGCTCGTCGGACACTTGCAGCGCGCCCGATGGCAGCGAGGTCGCTGTCGGGTTCAGCTGGCCGAGCTCACCGCCTGCCCTTTTGGTGCCCACTCGCAGGGCGAACCAGCTCGTAGCGCTCGAGGCCCCGTCGTGGCCGGGCCTGGCGTCGGAGGCCATTTTCGTGGACCCGGCGGGCACCACGAAGCCAAGATGGGTCTGGGGTGTGCTCGGTCCACGGCCTGCGTCCGCGTTGGCCTCGACGCTGACGACATCGGCGTTTCCACCATCCGTCTTGCACCCGCAGCCGCACAGGGCGACCAGCGACACGATGACCAGGAGTCTCGACATGCGGGGAGCCTACCACCGCCGACCGACGTGTCCAGACCGGCTGGCGCTCCGGGCGCTGCGTCCATCACCCTCGCGGACACCCGCGCAACAGGTCCGCAGGAGACCGCGAGCCTTACGATCAGGCGGGATCGCGGGTCTTGCGAAGGTAGGGTTTGACCGTCTCAAAATCGCCGAAGATCTCGTGGGCCTGGGCGTCGCTCAGCGAGGGAACGATGATGACATCCTCTCCCGGCTTCCAGTCAGCAGGCGTCGCCACCTTGTGGTTCGCGGTGCGCTGCAGGCTGTCGATGACCCGCAGAATCTCGTCAAAATTGCGCCCGGTGGCGGCCGGGTACGTCAGCGTGAGCTTCACGTCCTTGTTCGGCCCGATGACGAACACGCTACGCACGGTCAGGGTGTTGTCCGCGTTGGGGTGAATCATGTCGTAGAGGCCCGCGACCGTGCGGTCCGGGTCCGCCACGAGCGGAAAGTTCAGCGCGTGCCCCGTGACGTCGAGGATGTCCCCCGCCCACCCCTTGTGCTCTTGAAGCGAATCCACGCTGACGCCCACAACCTTGACGTTGCGTTTGTCG
Source organism: uncultured Pseudomonadota bacterium (assembly GCA_937890335.1). Lineage (GTDB taxonomy): Bacteria > Myxococcota_A > Bradymonadia > Bradymonadales > CALBXO01. The sequence continues at coordinate 3,166 of CALBXO010000133.1, forward strand.
AACTCCGACTTGAGCCCCGCCACGGTCCCGAGCTCGGTCGTGCACACCGGCGTGTAGTCCTTTGGGTGGCTGAACAGCACGCCCCATCCGTCGCCGAGGTAGTCGTGGAAGTTGATCGGTCCGGCGGTCGAGTCCGCATCAAAATTCGGGGGCGGTGTCGCCCAGTCGAATGGCCATCTTGTCTCCTCTGTCGTCCATTTCCGCGGTCGCAAGACCTGCGACGCGAGTCGGGAACTATCGACGCGGGGGCGCGGACGGCAAGCTCCCATCGAAGAGATTTCACTGGCCAACGGCCCGACACGCCACCAGGTCTGGCCTCGTCTCCGCCCCATGCGCCAGCCCACAGCAACTCTCAGCCCCTACAAGCCTACCTCCACGGCACGACACGAACTGTCGCGGGGAACCCACAGACTCTCTACCGGCCAACGGCGCCAGCCCCGGGGTGGCCTCGCCACGTGGGTGGATGTATAACGAGGCACCGGAGATCTGACAGAAATCTGAGCTGCGCGCCCGCGTGTACTGTGTCGAGGAAGCATGGACCTGATTCCGACCGCCGCCCGCTCCTCACAGCGTCCGAGCACCGCCGACCTGGACCATGCCCTGACCGCCCAGCTCGCGGTGGCGTGGGCAGGCGAGGGGGGCGAGGAGCCCCGACTCGGCTGGTGGCGTTGCGACATGACCGGTGAGTTTACCGGACAGATCCTGCTCGAGGAGCTGCTGCCGACGACGTGGCGCTGGGCCAGCCTGCAGGCGGCGCGGGAGGCCGCGCGGCGGGCCGATGCCGCCCTGCGCAGCCGCGATGCGCGCGCGGACCGCATCCACAGCCTGTTTCACCTGGGCTTTGGCGTGGATGAGCAGCTCGACGAGCGCTTCCAGGACCTCAAGCGCGGCGGCACGGGCCCCCGCAGCGCGCTTCCCGATCTCGCACCCCTGCTGACCGACTCCTGGGACCCGGAGGCGTTCTCGGCCTGGCTCGCCGGCCACGGCGATCCCCGGTTCACGGCAGCCCCCATCGGGCGGCGCCTCCCGGGACCGCCTCCGCCACTGCCCGAGGCCATCGACCGCCTGCTGGCCGCCCTGGCACCCCCGAGCCCGCACTACCCGCTCCCGCATTTCCGAGCCGACGCGTGACCGCACTGGCAGAACAGACCCAGGTTCACACCCGCCTGCTCAAATTCACCCTCGAGGCCGACGACTCCCGCGCGTATTGGCAGCGGATGAACGGCGCCGGCGCCCCCACGCCGCAAGAGGCGTTTGAGGGGTATTGGTTTGGCGCCCGCAGCATGCTGCGCGTGGAGATGATGCTCCGCACGCTCGGCGACCGCTTTGCCCGGTTCCCCCAGGCCCTCGCAGTGCTCCACAACTGGCCGGGCATGCCCGCGCACACCCGCGCGGTGATCTGTCACTGGCACATCCAGCTCACGGACCCGGTGTACCGGGCCTTCACTGGCGGCTACCTGCTGCAGCGCCGGGAGGGGCTTCGGCACGAGATCACGCGGGACCTCGTCATCGCCTGGCTGGACCAGATGTGGCCCGGCCGCTGGACGCCCGTGACACGCCGGAAATTCGCGTCCAACCTCTGTACGTCGGCACATTCCGCGGGCCTGCTCGCGTCCCCGCGGGACCCACGTCCGCTGGCCTTCCCGCGGGTGGAGGACGACGCGCTGACCTACCTCCTCTACCTGCTGCGCAGTGTCCAGATGCGAGGCACGCCGCTGGACAATCCCTATCTGGCGTCCGTGGGCCTGACGGGCCCGCACCTCGAGGACCGCTTGCGCGCGCTGCCGGCGCTGGCGTTTCGGCGCCAGAGCGACCTCGTCGACTTTGGGTGGCGACACCCGGACCTGCGCGCCTGGAGCGCCGCGACCCACGGGGCCCAGACATGAACCTGCCACTGCTCCAGCGATCCCACGTGCGCAGCGCCATGGCCGCCCTGCGCAAGGACCTCCTGCACGACGACGGGCCGCGCATCAGCACCATGCGCAACTACCGCTTTGCCATTGTGCAGTACAAACCCGCCGACGAGTACGAACTGCGGCGCGAGGTCGCGGCACTCAGCACCGATCTGGAGACAGGAGGTTGGGTGGTGTTCACCATCGACCTGGCCCGCCTGGTCTACGAGCGCGTCCGCGCCCAGGGGCCCGAGTGGACCCGTCGCGTGATGGCCCGGGAACGCAAACAGTTTGAGAAGTACGGGCACGAGGCCGCGCTCATCTACCTGAACTCCAAGATCACACCGCTCATCGAAGGGCCCGACGGCATCGCCGCGGACTGCAGCCGCATCCTGCGCGCCAAGGCTGCCGAGCACCCGGACAAGCGTGATCGCACCGTGGCGCTGATTGGCCGCGCCGGCGCGCTCTACCCGTTCTACCGCTCGTCGGCGCTGTTGCGGCACCTGGACGGCCAGACCGACCGGATTCCGGTGATTCTCCTGTATCCCGGCGAGCGCAGGGGCCTGACCGGCCTGAGCTTCATGGGCATGAACGCCGCGGACAACGACTACCGACCCCGGATTTACCCATGAGTCACACGCCCATCCGCGACCTCTTCCTGGCCGACGTGACGCGGGACATCCCCCCCGTGGTCTATTTCAAGGACCAGGAGCCCCACAAGCTCCAGGCGGAGGTGGACGAGTACATCATCACCGGCGGCTGGCCCGAGGATCATCCCAACCGCCGCCGCGTGGGCGACGGCATCCACGAGCAATACGTGCGGTTGCTGACCCGAATGGCGGCGGAGCTTGACAAGCCCGGCGGCCCGGAGCTGCCCAACGTCTGGATCTCCGGCTTCTACGGGTCCGGTAAGTCGAGCTTTGCCAAGCTGCTCGGCATGGCGCTGGACGGCGTGGCCCTGCCCGACGGTCGCTCCATGGCCCAGGCCTGGCTCCAGCGGGACACATCGCCCCGCGCAAGCGAGCTGCGGGCCGCCTGGAAGGCGCTGCGCGCCAAGATCGACCCCATCGCCGTGGTCTTCGACGTCGGCGGCGTCGCCGGCGACAACGAGCACATTCACGCCGTGTGTGTGCGCCAGGTGCAAGAGCGTCTGGGGTACAGCAACTACCCCCATGTGGCCGAGCTGGAGCGCAAGCTGGAGGCAGACGGCTCCTGGGACGCCTTTGAGGCCAAGGCGCAGGAGGTGCTCGGCGAGCCCTGGGCCACAGCCGCGCGCGGCACCTTCCCGGGCGAGGACTGTTCCCGGGTGCTGGCCGAGCTGTATCCGGAACGCTTCAAGGACGACGACGACTGGTTCGACAGCCGTGCGGGCACCCGCGCTGGCGGCATGTCTCCGGAGGAGGCCGTGGCCGCCATTGGCGCCATGGTGAACCACAGGCGGCCGGGCGCCACAGTGTTCCTGGTGGTGGACGAGGTCTCCCAATACGTCCTGAGCGACAAAGACCGCGTGGACCGGCTGCGCGCGTTTGCGTCCGCGCTGGGCTCCACGCTGGGCGGCCGCGCCTGGTTGCTGGCCCTGGGACAGCAGAGCCTGGACGAGAAGGCGGACAAGTCGTTTTTGGTCTGGGCGCGGGACCGGTTCCCGCCCCATCTGCGCGTGCACCTGGCCCCCACCAACATCCGGGACGTCGTCCACAAGCGGCTGCTCCAGAAGCGCCCGGAGGCGCAGGCGCAGCTGCGGGCGCTGTTCCACGCCAACCGGGAGAACCTCAAGCTCGACGCCTACGACTGCAGGGACGTGACCCCCGAGGAGTTTGTCGAGTTCTACCCGATGCTCCCGGGCCAGTTTGATCTCCTGCTGCGCATCACCAGCGCCCTGCGGCTGCGCTCCCGGCGCGCGCAGGGCGATGACCAGGCCATCCGCGGCCTGCTCCAGCTGCTCGGCGAGCTCTTTCGCGCGCAGAAGCTGGCGGAGATGCCGGTGGGCGCGCTGGTGACGCTGGACCAGATCTACGAGGTGCAGCACACCGCGTTGGACGCGGACACGCAGGCGTCCATGGCCCGCATCCTCCACCACTGCGCCGCCGGCGCGGACCCACTGCAGCTGCGGGCCGCCAAGGCCGTGGCCCTGCTGGAGCTCATCCAGGATGTGGAGCCGACCACCGCCGCGCTCGTGTCCCAATGTCTGTACGACCGGCTGGACCGCGGCGGGCTCAAGTCGCAGGTGAGCGAGGCGCTGGAGGCGCTGCGGCGCGACAACCTGCTCGGCTACTCGGAGAAGTCCGGCTACAAAATCCAGTCCTCGGCGGGGGAGGAGTGGGAGCGGGAGCGGCGCGACGTGGGCGTGCCCACGGAGGCCATCAGCGCCATGGTCCAGGAGCGTCTGCGCGAGCTGCTGGGCGGCCCCGAGCGGCCCCAGTTGCGGGGCCGGCCCTTCCGCTGGGCGGGCGTGTTCTCGGACGGGAAGGGCGCCTCCGACGCGACCCTGGCGGACCCTCGCGACGACGCCGTGGTCCAGGTCGACTTCCGCTTCCTGCCGTCCCAGGAGACGGGCGAGAACACCTGGGTCAAGAACAGCGCGGAGACCCTGCTGGAGAACCGCCTGGTCTGGGTGGCCGGCGACGTGAACCAGCTGCGGACCCTTTGCCGGCAACTGGGCGCGTCCAAGGCCATGGTGCGCCGGTACGACGCCCGCAAGGAGTCCCTCTCGTCGGCCAAAAAGCTCCTGCTCCAGGAGGAGAAGAACCGCGCCGAGGATCTGGTCGTGAGCGTCACCAAGGCCATCCAGGCGGCGTGGATAGACGGCCGCCTGTACTTCCGCGGCCGCGCCATGGACCCGACGCACCACGGTGCGGCGTTCTCGACGGCGCTGCTGTCCGCCGCCGAGCGCGTGCTGCCGGACCTCTTTCCGCACTTTGAGACCATCCAGGTGCTGCCGTCGGAGCTGGCGCAGCTCGTCCAGCCGGAGCTGTCCGGTCCTTCGCCCAAATTCATGACCGGCGAGCTGGGCATCCTCAGCGTGGACCCGGAGACGCGCCGTCACCTTCCGAGCTGCGACGGCGTCGTGCCGCGGCGCGTGCTGGAGTACATCGAGGGTACGGGGGGCCTGGGCGGCGGCACCCTCTTGACCCACTTTGGCGGCCCGCCCTACGGCCACACCACCGGGGTGGTCAAGGCGTGCGTGGCGGGGCTGTTGCGCGGCGGCAAGCTGCGCGTGGAGCTGGAGACCGGCGGGGAGCTGACCGCCATCCGGGACACCGGCGCCAAGGACCTTTTTGACAAGGAGCGGGAGTTCCGCCGCGCCAGCTTCTTCCCCGCGGCCGAGGACGACATCTCCTTTGGCGACCGCGCCCGGATCTGCAAGCTGTTCCGCGAGCGGCTCGGCCACGACATGGACCGGGAGGACCACCTCATCGCGGACGCCGTGGGCGCGCTCTTCCCCGCCCAGGCCCGCCGTCTCCGGGCCGTGAACACCCTGCTGGTCAAGCTTCCGGGGTCGCCGCAGCCTCCCAAAGCACTGCTGCGACTGGAGACCGCTCTGGAGAAGTGCCTGGCGGGGCACCGGGTCACGCGCAAGGCGGTCAAGCTTGTGCTCCAGCACCTGGACGCGCTGCGGGACGGCTTCCAGCTCCTTCAACTCTACCACAGCGAGCTGAGCGAGGAGGCAATCCGCGCCGTCAGGGACGCCCACGACGTGCTGACCCACCACGTGGCCCAGCTGCGCGAGATGGGCACCCTGGACGCAGAGACACAGGCCCTGGCGGCGACCGTGGAGCAACACCTGGCCGGCGAGCGTCCCTGGCGCGAGGTGGCGAGCCTGCACGGCGCCCTGGAGACGCTGCGCGGCGTCTATGTGGACAAGCGCCGGGCATTGCTCGGTCAGCAGGAGCGGGAGGTGGAGGCGGACCGCGGCAGCCTCCAGAGCCGGGACGGGTTCAGCATCCTGACCAGCGACGACGCCCACGCCGTCCTGCGCCCCCTGGCCGCCGCCGCCACCGACACCGCAGACAACGCCGTAGCCCCCCCGCTGTCCGACCTCGTGGACCCCTTCCGCGGCCGGCTCGCCCGCGCCACCGAGCAGGCCCACCAATTGCTGGACGAGATCCTCAGCCGCGGCCCCAACCCCATCATCGTTGTCGTGAAGTCAGGTCTGCGCCACCGTGAGGTCGGCACCAGACAGGAGGTCACCGCGCTGGTCCAGGACCTTGAGGCGCGGCTCATGGCGGAGATCGACGCCGGGCGCCGCGTCCGGTTGGAGTGAGGACGGGGCCTCGAACGTTGGAGGAGCGGCGGACCTTGCTGTTTCATTTGTGCGGAAACACGCACCCTGGGTGCGTGTTTCGGCGGATGCTAGACAATACGACGCCTGCGGCTACACTGTCCGTCATGGACCGATACACGCACTCTGGGTGCGTGTTCGCGCACAGGAAGTTCAGTGTCATCCTCTGAGGAGTTCTTTGCGCGCCACCCTGTGTTCACGCACGAGGAGTACGCGCGCAGCCGCGCGGGTGGCAGCCGGCGCACGGTGGACAGCTTGCTGCGCAAACACACGCGGGCCGGCCGGATCGCCCGCGTCCGCCGGGGCCTCTACGTCTGGGTGCCGCCGGGAGGGAGCGCGGAGACCGTCGATCCGTACCTCCTCGCGTCCAGAGCGTCCGGCGACGCCGCGGTCAGCCACCACGCCGCCCTCCAGTTTCACG
>CALBXO010000134.1 GCA_937890335.1 uncultured Pseudomonadota bacterium
TGCCGAAAGACGCGGGACACGGGCTTTGACCGTGGTACGCCGTTCTCCATCGAGGTCGTGCACGTCGACGGCAAACCGGTAGAGTCCCAGACCGCCGACGCCTATTGGCACATGCAGCGCGCGGCCGCGTCCGAGGGGATCGAGCTGCGTGTGATTAGTGGGTTCCGGTCCCAGGCTGAACAACGTTATCTCTACAATTGCTACACGAGCTGCAGCTGCAACAACTGCAACCTGGCGGCCTACCCGGGGTACAGCAACCATCAGAGTGGGCAGGCGCTCGATCTGAACACTGGCGGCGCCGGTGTGCTGTGGTGGCTGCGGCGCAACGCATCCCGCTTTGGGTTCCACGAGACCGTCCCGGGCGAGGATTGGCATTGGGAGTACCTGGGTGGCGGGCCCTCGGGCGGCTTTTGCAGCCAGCGGGGTGGGGAGCTGTCTTTGGGGCTCACCGACGGCGGCTGGTACGAGAATGGGTTCTGGATCAAGGCGGAAGCGAGCGACGCCACCCACCACGTCCGCTACCGCGTCGGACCCCACGCGCTGGGCGCATCCGAGCACAAGGCTGGTGGGTTCCCCATCTACTACGTCTTCTCTCAGACCGGCTGGCGCGACATCACCGCCGAGGCGTACGACAAGAACAACCAGAAGCTCGGCGAGAACACCGTGCGGGTGAAGGTGACGCCCCGGGATCGGTCGCGGGCCGAGATGCAGTTTGCCGAGCCGCTCCACGACCAGGGGCACTATCGCAACGACTTCTGGCTCAAGGTGCAAGCGGACCCGTCGGTCCGACGTGTTCGCTACTACGCGGGCAAGTGGGAGGTGGGCGACAGCGTGGATGCGGCCGGAGACTTCGCCGCGAACGTGCGGTTCAACCAGTTGGGCTGGCGCACCATTGAGGCCGTGGGGTACGACGCGGATGGCAACATCGTTCGCCACATTGGGGCCACGGTGAAAATCGCGCCCTGAACAATCCGTGGTTGTCCCACCGACCGACAATTACTTCTTTGTCGCTGTGGCCGTAGGCAGCTGTTCGGCTCCTGCCGTTCCCCCCAACCCGGGGCAGAGGACAACCGCCTCGACTCTGGGCCCAAGGAGACCGAAGACGAACCCACGGTAGAGGTGGAGGACGTTGAGGACCGTGCAGACGCGGCGTTTTTGCGGCGAAGCGTGTGGTAGGGTGCCAAAATGACGAGGAAGGGACTCGGCCTGAGCGCCGTAGTAGGGACGATGGTGGCGACGCTCTGGGCGTGTGGCCCCGAAGGAAGCAAGGAAGACGGCTCGGCGGACGGCGTCAGGCCCGTGCGGGTCGTGGCCGGCGAATTCCGCGACAGCGCTGGTCATCACGTGGTCCTGCGAGGGGTGAACGCTCGCGTGGCCGGCCTGTTCGACGTGACGTTCGACGACGGACGCGCGGCTCTCGAGCCCATACCCGTCTTTGCGGGCGAAGACTGCCGGCTGCTGGGGGAGACGCTGGGGATGAATCTCCTGCGACTCCCGGTGAACTGGAGCGGTATCGAGCCATCGCCGGGCGAGTACGACGAGGCCTACCTGGCCAAGGTCCGGGACCTCGTCGACGCGTGCGGGGCGCACGGCATCTACGTGCTCGTCGATCTCCATCAGGACGCGTACTCCAAGCACATCGGAGAGGACGGAGCACCGCTGTGGGCGATCGTACCGCCGCCCGCCGAGCTGCTCGAGGGACCGCTGGAAGATCTCGAGCAGCGCCGCCTCAGCAGCCAGGTCATCCGCGCGTTTGACAGCTTCTTTGCGAACGCCGAAGGACTCCAGGACGCCTACGCCGAGATGGCGGCCGTCCTCGCCGAACATGTGGCGGACGCGCCGAACGTCGTCGGCCTCGAGCTCATGAACGAGCCGGTGGTGCCCAATGACGCATCGAGGCTCGACACCTTCCACGCGAGAGTCGCTACCCGCGTCCGCGCCTCCGCGCCGCACCTTCCGCTGTTCTTCGAGCCCGAGGCGACCCGCAACTTCCTGGATCGCGCCACGGTCCGCGCTCCGTTCCCCGACGCCAACTCGGCCTACACTCCGCACGTGTACACCGGCGTCTTCACCGGGACGTGGGACACTGAGGACGCGCCCCGGCTGCGGGAGAGCATCCAGAACGCCAGAGCGGAGGCGCAGGAGCATGGGTCCGCGCTGCTCATTGGCGAGTTTGGGCACGATCCGCGGGACGCGACCGGCCAGGAGTGGCTCGACGTCGCGCTGGGCGAAATGGACGAGACCAGCACGTCGTGGGCGCTGTGGCTGTACGAGGAGAGATCTCAAGGGCGATGGGGGTTCTTCGACGCCGTGGACGACGACACTCGTGGCGCTCTGCGCGAAGATGTCGTCCACCGGGTCGCTCGGCCATTTCCCCAGTCCGCGCCGGGTGCAATCGGAGCGACGCACTGGGATGCCGAGGCGCGGACTCTCCGGGTCGAGCTCTCGCCGGCCGAGGGGGGCATCGTGGTGCGCGCCCCAAAGCACGTCTGGCCGGATCTTCCCGCCGCCCTGTGCGATGGCGAACCGGCGGAGGTCGTTGCAGAGCCAGGGACCCTGATGCTTCAGTGCGCGGGCGCGGAGCTGGTGCTGATGCCGCGGTGACGAGCGTGGGGCCACCTCCCCAACCGCCGCTGTCGACGATCAGACTTGACGCCCCCGGCACGAGCTTGCGCGTGCCGCGTTGGCGCCCCGGCGCGGCGCCTGGTCAGCGGCGTCGGTAGATGTAGAGTGCGTTGGCTTCGTAGCCGGTGACGACCAGCTCGGCCTTGCCGTCGGCGTTGAGGTCCGCGACGATCTGCCCGCCGGCCTGGGCCAGCCCTTCCTCGAGCACGTGGGTGACAAAGCGGCCGCCCTGGCGCTGTTCCAGCCACAGCACCCGTGGATCGCCGTCGCCGGAAACCAGCAGGTCCACGTCTCCGTCGCCGTCGATGTCGCCGTGGCCAAAGATGCCGGGGGCGGCCTGAGGCGCGAACACACTGCCTGGAACCGAGACGATCCCCTCGGAAATCAGAGTGTGACGCCACGGCTGGCGAGGATCTTCGGGCGGGTCGAGCAGGTAGATGCCGGACTCCCAGGGGTCGGGCGGGGACTTGCTGGTGTTGGTGTGGTTGCTCCCTACCGCGCGGGTGACCCCGTCGCCGAGCAGGTCGGGGACAAAACCCAGCTTGATCGACGGACCCAGCTCGTCCGTGAGGACGTGCCGCGCCCAGGTGCCAGCCGGCTGGTCCTGGCTGGGCTCGCTGCGGCGCTCGAACCACGCGAAGGAGCCGCCAGGGTGGAAGAACTCCGCGCTGGCCACGTCGAGGTCGCCGTCTCCGTCCATGTCTCGGACGGTGGGGATGCTGCCCATTCCGGCCCCAATGACCCGCGGGGTGGGCTCAAAGCGCGCGGGGCCGTCGGTCCCCTTGAACCATTGGGCCTCGGCACGATCCATCTGCCCGCTGAATGGCGCAGCCTTCACCTCCCCCACGGTCACCAGATCATCGACTCCGTCCCCGTCGAAGTCGATCACCTCGGCGTGGTGGTAGAACAGCTCCTGGCCAGGGTCCACGATGTCGTGGCGGATCCACTCCTGGCCGGCCTGCTCGTACCAGGACAAGCCGCCACAGGCCCTGCCGAACGGCACCACCGTGCAGACAAGGAACCCGGAAGGCACCACCACGTCGAGGTCTCCGTCCCCGTCGACGTCGGTCACCGTGACTTCGTTGGGGAATTTCACCCCGTGGGCAGCGGTCACGATCTCGACCGATGTCCAGCTCTGGAGTGAATCACCCTGCAGGTACGCGGTCACCGTCCCGTTGGGTACCTCCAGCCCCAGTGTCCCGAATGCGGACAGGACCAGGTCCAGTTTCCCGTCCTGGTTGAGATCGACGACCTCGACGAACGCCGCGCCTCCGGCCTGCGGATCGACCACCAGCTGCTCGAATGTCGGCGGCTCCGGATCCTCCTCAGGTGTGTCCACGGTGGCGTCGCGGTCCCCCATGTCCGGTTCCGTCCCAATGTCGGGACCGCCATCGACCTGCGCGTCTGGGGTGCCGGCGTCCATGGGATCGTCGCCGTTGTTTGCGCCGTTGTTTGCGCCGTTGTTGACGCCATTGTTGACGCCATTGTTGACGCCATTGTTGACGCCATCGTTGACGCCATTGTTGACGCCATCGTTGACGCCATTGTTGACGCCATTGTTGACGCCGTTGTTGACGCCATTGTTTGCACCGTTGTTGACGCCGGTCCCCTGACGATCGGGACCGGCCTCGTCACCACATGCCGCCAACGCGCTCGCGACGGTGAGACCCGTCGCCACCCAAATCAAACACCTCGAACCGTTCACCGCCCACCTCTAAAGTTGAAAGTGCAACCTCTTACTCTTCAGGCCGACGTGTAGTCAACCTGTGAGCGGGAGTCAACGCTGCGTGGTCGCTGTGCGCCGCGGCAGACGCACTTTGTGGCGTGAGCGGCCCGCCCGCTCAGGGCTCGAGAGTCACTGTGTACTCCGCCGGGCGTTCCACGACCTTGGGTCGGACGATGAGGTATTGTTCGCCGGGGCGAACGCCACGGAGCCTACGCCCCGACCCGGCTCCGACTCCGTCAGACGCAGGGCGCCCTGGCCTTCAATGGAGTAGCTGACGTCGCCGTCATCCGCGACGACGGCCGAGGAGTGCTGGGACCTCCGGGCCGTCTTCGGACGGCCGGACTCGACTGGTTTAGCGCTCGAACTTCACCGAGACGGTCGCGCCATGCTCCTGGAGCCGGAACCGGTGGCTGCCAGGCGAGATCAGGCGCCCCACGACCGGCGTGGTCCCGATCGCCTTGCCGTCGAGGCTCACGGTGCTGTACGGGTCCGTGGCGAGGGTGACCTTCAGCCCCCCGACCTCGTCGTACTCATAGCGGAAAGTCACCGCAACCACGCCGTCGATTCGCCCTCGGCGCGAGCCGCGCGGGCGCTTGAGAACGTTGGCGTCCGCGAGCCCCACCCGGGCGGCTTTGCCGTCCGTGCCCGGACCGGACAGCACGGCTCTGAGGCGCGCCCGCGGCTCGACGATGGGGTCTGGCACGGGCACGACAAAGGCCAGTGTGTCACCTGGTTTGACCTGACGCTCGTCGTCCCAATTGCCCCTCTCCCCCTCAATCTCCACCATCACTTTGATGGGCGTGGCAAACGGCACCGTTTGGGTGCAGGGCAGGCCGCACTCCGATTTGAATCCCTCCGCCTCGATCACCACGCGCCCGACTGCCTTGCGCGAGCCTCGCACGACGACCTTGACCGGCTCGGGCCTCAACTTGACCGTGACATTGACGGTGGAGCCTGCGCGCACGAGCACATTGGCCTGCCAGTCCACGTACCCAGCCTTTTGCGCCCTGAGCGCGACGATCCCTTCCGGGCGGTCAAACTCGTAGGTCCCGGCCATCTCATCCACCGGGGTCAGGGCGTCTTCGCCGGCGGTCAGCGAGGCACCGACCGGGTCGATCGACACCACAACCCGTCCGGTTCGGACGATCGCCTCGAGTACGGGCCGGAGCGGGTAGACCCCTCCGCGCTCGTCGAGCACGACGGTCTCCTTTGCGGTCTTGTAGCCCGCCAGCCGAACCTCGACGTTGAGTTTGCCGGGCAGACTGCGCCAGACCGTGGGGCCGGTGCCGACCCTGGCGCCATCCACGTACACCTCAGCCGTCGCAGGCGTGGGTTCGATCTCCAGAGACCACTCCCGCACTTCGGCCGGACGCCCCGCCACCCACAGGCCTCCGGCGATCAGCGCCAGGGCCACCAGACCAGCGATGATCCACGGCCAACGGCGCGCCGGGGGGAGCGGCTCGATGGCGACCACCACATCGTCTGACGGGGCGGGGTCCGTGTCAGCCCGCGCAAGCTCTTTGACTGCCGCAGCCGCGGGCACCGTCTTGTCCGGAACAATGGGTTTTGCCGCGACCTGCGTCCCCCCCTCCCCAACCGTCTCGGTGCGTGCTTCCTCGGGACACAGCGCGGCGACGGTGGCGGCGACGCTCAGTGGCCCGAGGGCCCACCCCGCCTCCTGGCCCAACGCCTGTGTCGCGGTGGCGAACGCCCGGGCGTCCTGCCAGCGGTCGCCCGGGGCAATCTCGAGCGCGCGGCCCAACAGCGTATCCAACGCCTCGGGCAGCTCGGGCCGGACCTCGCTCGGGCGAGGATACCTGCCCACGCGGATCGCGTTGACCAGCTCGCCGAGGGTATCCCCCTCGAAGGGGCGGCGGCCGCAGAACAGCTCGTACGAGAGGATCCCCAGAGAGAAGATGTCACTCCGAGAATCGAGATCGTCGCCACGGGTCTGCTCCGGGGACATGTAGGCAAACTTGCCCTGAATCTGCCCGTCGAGGTCCCTACCGCCCTCCTCGGCGCTGCGGGCCAGTCCAAAGTCGGTGAGCTTCACCTCCCCCTCGGACGACACCAGCAGGTTCTGCGGCGACACATCCCGGTGCACGATTCCGAGCGGGTGGCCGTCGATGACGTCGGTGCGCCTGTGCGCGTAGTCGAGCCCGCTGCAGGCGTCCGCGACGATGGTGGCCGCGGCGCCGAGCGGAATGTACGACCCAGCCAGGGTGGCCCTGTCCAGAAGCGTCCGGAGATCTGTGCCCCCGACGTACTCCATCGCGATGAAGTACGCGCCGTCGTGTTGCCCGTAGTCGTAGATGTCGACGACGTTGCGATGGCTTAGCTGCGCGGCGATGCACGCCTCGCGATTGAACATCGCCACAAAGGCGGGATCATCGCTCAGGTGGGGAAGGATGCGTTTGACTGCGACGATCTTGGAGAAGCCGGCCTCGCGCTCGAGTTGCGCCAGATAAACCTCTCCCATCCCGCCAACGGCGAGCCGACGCATCAATCGATATGGCCCGAACTCACTCAAGCGAGTGCAGTGTTTCCTGGGAAGTGTCGCGGGGCACCACCCGCGATATTGAATCCGTTCGAGCCCGGTGTCAACGGAGCGCAGCCAGCCGATGGGTGGCCTACAGCACCCAGAAGAGGAGCGCCAGGCCCAACGCAGCGGCACCAAACAGCAGGGCAAAGGCAAAGAGCACCAGGACGAGAGCGGCGATCGGAAGCCCTGACTTTGGCGCGCGAATTGGCTCGTCGGGCTGCGGGTGTGGGACCCCCAGCACCCCTTCGGCCGGCTCCTCGGCGGGCGGCGCGGACGCGGTAAGCTCGTCGCCGTCGCCGTCGCCGTCGCCGTCGCCATGCGTGACGTCCGCAGGCAGATCCCGCGGGTACCCAGAGTCCAGCACCTCAATCACGTCCTCGAGCTCGACCTCGTGGGTCTTGTCCTGGGGCGGGACGGCGCGCGAGACGCGGCGCGGCGCGGGATCGTCGGGGACGAAGCTGACGCGGTTCGTCTCCTCCTCCATCGGCACGACTTCGCGCGCTCCGGCAAAGAACGGATTTGGGGTCGCCGCCGTCAGATCCCACTCCCCCGACATGATCTCGATGTCCACGCGGGTCCGCACCTCCTCGTCGAGGGCTGCTGCGCAGAGTTCCGCGTAGCTTTCGACGTCCACGGCATCGATCGCCGCAAGCAACGAGGCCGCGTCGGCGTATCGATCCGCCGGGTCCTTCTCCAGCGCCCGCAGGACCACGTCAGCCAGCGGGTGGTCCAGGTACGGTTCGCCCAGCGGCGGCACCGGCGTGCCCACGTGGGCCATGAGGACGGCGAGTGGATTGTTCCCCGCGAACGGCATCCGCCCCGTCAACAACCGGTACAGGAGAATGCCCGTGGCGTAGACATCCACGGCTGGCGTGGGCTCTCGACCCTCGATCATTTCCGGCGCCATGTAGCCGGGCGTCCCGTACATGTACCCCGTCTCTGTCAGGAGGCCGTCGGACGCGTCGCTACGGATGTTCTTGGCGATGCCAAAATCGATGAGGCGCGGCACCTCTCCACGCCTCGGACGCTCCTCCAGCAAGATGTTGTGCGGCTTCAGATCCCTGTGCACGATCCCGTGCCGGTGCGCCTCCGCGAGCGCCTCCAGGAGCTCGGACACCAGGGCGACGGCGTCGGACGCCGGGCGGGCCTCCGGCGACGCTTTGAGCGCCTCCTGCAGACTGCGCCCCTCGACAAATTCCATGACGAGGTAGGGCACGCCGAGCATGCCTTCGATGTCGGGTTCGGTGACGCCGAACAGGTGGACCGTGACCACGCCGGGGTGCCGAATGCGACACAGCGCCTTGGCCTCCCGCCGAAAACGCCGCACAACCAGCTGGTCGGACGCAGCGGCGGGGTGGAGGAACTTGACCGCCACGCGGCGCCCGACCTGACGCTGTGTCCCCTCCCAAACCGCGCCAAACCCGCCCTGCGCGACCTTGCGGACGAGTTCTACGTCACCGGCGAGCACCTCGCCCGCTTCTGGCACATGAATGGAGGCCACACAGGGAGACTACGCATCCTCGCGAATGCTCGCCACGTTCTGCTCCCAATTGTCCCCGTCGAACCCCTGGATCTCAAAACGGCCTCGGGCCGCCGCGTCGTCCAGCGCCCGCAGATTCACGCTGATTCCGTCCGGATGGCTGCGCGGCACGTACCACGCGTGCATGCCGCAGCTGCGGCAGAAGTGATGCTTGGCTGTGTGGGTACCAAATGTGTAGGTGCTCAGGGCCTCGGCCCCGGCGACGACTCGAAACTGCTCCCTGGGCACAATGACGTGCAGAAACCCCTTCTTGGTGCAGATGGAGCAGTTGCAGTCGATGGCCTTGAGCTCGTCCACATCGACCTCAAAACGCAACGCGCCGCAGTGACAGCCGCCGGCGAATGTCTCCATCTCACACCTCCGTCGGGCCGCCCGGCCAGGCGATGCCCGCATCGTGGAGCGCCCGTGTCGCCTGGCCCGCCCAGTCCTTGTTCGCGCGGGGGCTGGCCGGGCTCGGGTGGGGAATGGCCGCGATGCGAACATCCAGACCCGCGGTGCAGGCACGGGCGCGCTTCTCGGCAAACTTCCCCACCCCAACCACGAACCTCGGCTCCATCTGTTCAACGGTTTTGCGCAGCGCGCGATCGCAGGCCAGAAAAACAGGCTCACGTTCCGCCCGGGGCAGCTTCTCGGGGACCCGGTTGCGTCCGGACTCTTCCATGAAGACCAATGGGCAATAGCTCACCACGAAAAACCGCTCGAAGAAGGACTCCGCGCTGCCAAACCCCTCTTTGGCCCAGCCCCATAGCCGGCGTCCGCTGACCTCTCTGCGGTGACAGTCAAACCCTTCAATCGGTCGTTTGGGATGTTCCAGCGCTGGCCTCCCAATCTCCGCCTCGATCCCCATCCAATCGCGCACGAGTTCGATTTCGCCAAACGGCACACCGGTCTGCGACATCCCCCATGGACCCGGATTCATTCCGACCAGAAGCACACTCTTGGCTCCCCGCCCATACTTGTCGCAGTACAGGTCCCAGGGGGCCCGCGCATAAACGAGCGGGTTGTAGGTGTGGGTGACTGGGGGGCCAAACGACAGGCCGTCCAGGTCGGTGATGAGTGCGTCGGTGATCTTCTTGAGCATCTGGCAGCCGTCGCTCAGGGGGCCCGGAGGCTCAGCCGTCCAGCCGGTCCAGGTTGCCAAAGAACATCCCCCATCCGTCGGCGGTACCCACCGCGCGAACCACCGTGCTACGCGGAGCGGCGAATCTGCGCTTCATCGTGGGCGTCGGCTGGCTCATCGTGACTCCTTCGTGTTGGGCGCCGTTCACGGCCGGTCGGGACGTGGCACGACGATGGGGTCCGCGTTGCCGGCGAGCTTCACGGTGACAATGAAATGCCCGTGCGGAAGCCCCAGCTTGACCTTGCGAGTTACCGCCCCATCCCGAAGCTCGAGGTCTACCGTGCCGAGCGAAATCGGACGGCCGAGGTGCGCGGGCGTCAGCCCGACGTACTTGCCGGCGTCGATGACCTCCGCGCCGCCGGGTTCAGTGATGAGCTCGAGGTTGGACTGGCGCCCCGCGCGGCGGGGGGGCAGGTCCACCTCGATCTTGTGGGTTCCGTCCGCGACATCGTCTGCGCTGACCATCACCATCTGCGACTCGCGGCCCCGCATCGTGACAATGTACAGGCGTGGATAGGTGGACGGCTCACCCACCGCGTCCACCACGGGGGCCAACCCGAGCTCCTTGGTGTGGTGGAACACCGTCGCCCCCGCCGGTGTGGAGACGATCTCGATTCCTTTTGTCACCGGCGAGGTAGCCACGGCGTCCACGCTCGGCTCGACGGCCACGTCCTGGGCTGGTGTTGCCGATGCGTCGTCGGTGACCGCGACCGCCTTGTCTGCGTCCGCGGCAGAGACGACTACATCTTTGGACGGAGCGGCGTCCGGCCTGTCGGCGTCCGCGCCGCTCGCGGCGAGCGTGGTCACGTCGGTTTGAGCGCCGGCATCGGTCGCCGCGCGCGCGTCCGCCTGGGCCGCATCCGCCGCCGCGGTCGCACCGGAGTCTGCCGCCGCGAACGGCTGGGTATGCGGGCCGTTGACCTCGTCATAGACAAGAATGCCAATGACGCCGATGACCAGGCCGACCACCACGATGACCAAGGCGACCGAGATCCACATGAGGATCCCACCACCGCGGGGACGAAAGTCCACACTGCTGTCGAACCGCGCATCCAGCGGCGCGCCGGCGTCGAACTCCACCTGCTGGGTCATGACCGCGGCCTGCGGGTCGCGCTGGACATCGACCCTCTGCGTCGGCGGCGGTGTCGGCGTGGGGGGGGCGGGCGCGGAGCGGCCCACCGCGGTGGGGAAGTCCGCGATTCCCGACGCAGGGCGCGCCGGACGCAGTCCCGATGGGGTCGTCCGCTGGACCACCAGTGGGCTCTGGGGCTCGGCGACGGGCTCGACCACGGCGGGCCGCGCGTGGGTTACGTCCGTGGTGCTGACCTGGACGACGGGCGCGGGCGGGGGCGTGACCGACGCGAGCACGGCTACCGGCAGGCCCGGGATCGGCTGGTTCTCGCGCCACCGCAGCGGCGACGACACATCCCTGCCCGAGTGTTCGCCGGGCAGGTCTTCCGTCATGTTGCGGAGCTCCGCTGCGGCAGCAGCGGCGTTCACCGGTCGGTCGTCGGGCTGCTTGGCCAACAGGCAGGCCACGAAGTCGGCGAGCACCGTCGGGATGTCATCGCGGCCCACGAGCTGGTCGAGCCGCACCGGCTCCCGTTCCATGTGGCCGAGCAGAATGCTGAATTGGTTGTCGCCGTCGAATGGGACATGCCCGGACAGGGCCTCGTACATGATGCAGCCGAGCGAATAGAGGTCCGCACGTCCGTCGACCGGGCGCCCTGCGGCCTGCTCCGGCGCGATGTATTGCGGCGTGCCAATCACATCGCCGTCCCGTGTCAGCTTGCGACCGGGGACGCCCTCGTCCTCGCCCGCCACCATCTTCACGGTGCCAAAATCGACAACCCGAATGTGCTCGCGCCCCTCGGCCCAACCGTCTGGGAGCAGGAGGTTCGCGGGCTTCAGGTCGCGGTGCACGATCTTCATCGAGTGGGCCACCTGGATGACCTCGCACACCTCGTAGCCAAGCCGCGCGACAGTGAGCGCTGGCAACCGGCCGTCGGCGGCCAACACGTCCAGCAAGGCGTCGCCCTGCACGAGCTCCATCGCCAGGTAGTGAAGCCCGCTGGCGTCTACGCCTGTGTCAAAGACTTTGACAATTCCGGGGTGTTCCAGGCGACCGAGCGCCGTCGCCTCGCGGAAGAACCGGTCGAGAGTCGTCGCTTTGCGGGCGCGCTCGCGCAGCAGAATCTTGAGGGCGACCGGACGGTCCTCGACGAGATCCCAGGCCTCGACGACCTCGCCGTTGGCGCCGCGGCCTAACAGGCTCAAGATCCGATACCTGCGGGCCAGATTGCCCGGAAGATGTCGCGGGACTGGCTTGCGTCGTTTCTTGCGCTGCTGCGCCTGGGTGAGGTCTTCGTTCAACGGCTCTCGGGCCTCGGCAACCATCGCCGTGCAGCCCCCCACGACCTGCGTCGACGTCGTGACACGCGTGTAACACGCAGCCAGCCGGCTCGCAACGCCGCGGGACACGGTGGGTCCCACACAGTGTCGTACCTTTTCTTGACACGAAAAACGAGCGGGTGATAGTTTCCTGCGCCCCGTTGTGGTCGGCACCGACGGGAAAACCACGAAAGGGAAGCGCATGACCTTACAGCGCACCGTCCTCGTCGTAGCACTTGCCTTGTTCTTCGGCACCGTCGGGCTCCCGCCCGTTGCGGACGCCAAGCCGCGACCCGTCGCGCAGGCCAAGAAACGTGCCTCCAAGTCCAACGCCAAGGCCAAACGGCGCGGCGGTGGATCGTCGGCCGTCACCTACAAAGTGGTGGGCGGCGACACGCTTCTGAAGATCGGCAACAGGTTTGGGGTCAAAGCCAAAGACATCAAGCGCTGGAACCGCCTCAAGGGAGACTCTGTTCGGAAGGGACAGACGCTCAAGATCCATCCCAACAAGATGCCGCGGACGCGGCATCGGACCTGGCACAAGGTGAAGAAGGGGGAGACCCTCATCCACGTCGCCAAGAAGTACAAAGTTGACCTGGATGATCTTCAGGCGTGGAACTCCCGCGTAGACCCACGCAAGCTTCGGACGGGCCAGAAACTCGCCATCTGGAAGCTCGGGCCCGAGAACACGAGCAAGTCCTCGGGGTCCGCCAACAGCGGAAACCTCGCCGGCGGAATGATGCTGCCCGACGGTCGCGGTTACCGCGTCCGCTCCGGGAAACGCGCCTACGGGACGGGCCAGACGGTCTCCACCATCCAGTCTGTGATTGAGGAGAACGCCAAGAAGCACCCCAAGGCTGGCGATCTGATGATCGGCGACGTGTCCTTCAAGGACGGTGGCTACATGCGCCCGCACGTGTCTCACCAATCCGGACGCGACGCCGACATCAGCTACTACATCAAGGGCACGGACACCGCGTGGCGGTTCCGGGTCGCCTCCGCTCGCACCCTCAATGTGAAGGCCACGTGGGACCTGTTCCACTCCTTCATCGAGACCGGCAAGGTCGAGTACATCTTCGTGGACTACAGCCTGCAGCGAGTGCTGTACGAGCACGCCAAAAAGCGCGGGTTCAAAGAGGCGTACCTCGACAAGGTGTTCCAGTACCCGCGCGGTCGCGGTTCAGCACGCGGTACCATCCGGTACAGTCGCGGACATGACGACCACTTTCACATCCGCTTCAAGTGCCCCCCGGCGAGCAAGAACTGCCGCTGACTGCCACCGAGGTTTCATGAGCCGATTTTTCGTCGAGTCTCTGGGCGGAGACTTTGACTCGCTCGCGCTGCGCGACGACGACGCCGGGTCGCGCGCCGAGCTCGCCCCCGGTCGCGGCGGCATGCTCACGGGCCTGCGTGTCGGTGGAGACGAGCTCCTCTATCTGGACCCCGAGAGCCTCGCCGACGTGCGGCGCAACGTCCGCGGCGGAAACCCCGTGCTGTTCCCGACCCCCGGCAAGCTCGTGGAGGATCGCTGGCAGCGCGGCGGCGCCAGCGGCTGGCTCAAGCAGCACGGGTTCGGGCGGGCCCTCCCGTGGGAGGTCGTCGCAACGGGCGTCGATCACGGCGCCTGGGCCAGGCTTCGCCTGTCCTCATCGGAAAGGACCCGGCCCAACTGGCCGTGGGAGTTTCAAACCGACTTCACCTACCGCCTCCAAGGCAATTGCGTGCGCATCGAGATCGACGTGCGCAACAATGACTCGAAGCCGATGCCGTTCGGGGTCGGATTTCACCCTTACTTCCTCGTCCCGCAGGCGCAGAAGGCGCAGACCGTTGTCGGCACGCCGGCGACCCGAGGTCTCGACAACAGGACGGGCGAGACCGTCGCGTTCCGTGGCCTTGACCTCGACGGTGACGAAGTCGACATGCATCTGGGTGATCACGGAGCAACCTGGGCTCCCCTCCGCCGACCGGACCGGGACCGCGCCGTGGTGGTCACCGGGAGCGAAGCCTTCACCCACTGGGTCGTCTGGACCCTCGCTGGCAAGGATTTTGTCTGCGTGGAGCCCTGGACGTGTCCGGGCGACGCCATGAATTCCGGTGACCGCCTGCTGCGCTGCGAGCCGGGTCAGTCCGTTGGGCTGTGGCTCACAATCTCCTACCAGTGAGCCATCAGGCGAAACACCTCGCCAGCTCCGAGAAAGACCGCGACGGCGAGCGAGCCGAATCCAAGCGCGCGCCGAAACCGCGCCGACGTTTCCTCGGCAACCAGTCCCAATAGCCCCACTGCGGAGAACGCCGCCCAGACCAGCAGCCCGACCCACGGCTCCCCCCACGCCTCCCACTGTGCGTCGTGCGCAGCAGTCAGCCCCACAAACAACGCGCCGCCCGCGGCGATGACCGCATCCTGTGCCCCTGTCTCTTCCCCCATGATCAGCGCCCGCGCGCTGACCCCCGCAACGATCACAAACCCCGCGACGCCGAAGATCCCTGGGATGGCAGACGCACCAAGGACCAGCGCTGCCACAGCAGCGCCGCCGCCGAGCACCGCCGCACCACCGGCGAGAATACTCCGCCTACGACGAAGACCCGGTGCCGCGGCAAGGGCCAGGAGCAGAAGCATCAGCTCTGGGTGCAGCAAGAGCGCGCGTCGGTCGCCGTCGGCCGAGC
>CALBXO010000135.1 GCA_937890335.1 uncultured Pseudomonadota bacterium
CCCTCGTCGGGGGTCACATCCTGCACATCGGGCGCATCCGGGGCGACATCTACACCGCCCTCATCGACTTCCTCCGCGGCATCCGCCGCGCCGTCGGAATCGGGTTCATCCGCGGGCGGCGGCCCCCCGCTGTCACCACACCCCACCATCGCTACCAAGGCGAACACGATCCAAAGCTTCGTCATCTTCCTTCCTGACCACAGCGGGCGTCGTCGCCAGCGCACAGCGCAGTCTGGCCCACGAGCGTCCTGGTCCCTGCCACATCGAGCTGGCCCACACACGACACCATTTTGCCGTCGTGACCGCGCGCCTGCCGGACGCGAACGTCCGCATGGAACCGCGTACCATCTTCCAAATCCACCGTCACCGTCGTCCAGGCGTCCTCGGTACTCGGCAGCGGCTGCAACGTGCCGACGATCCGGACCCAGCGCCCGGGTGCCGGCAGCGCTTCCAAGGTCGCGACCTTGGTGGCCGGAGGCAGGCTGTCCACAGTCGGGGCCTCGCCCCCGTCCTCGAGCTCCACGGCTTCCACTTCAAAATGCGAGCCGTTCACGTGCTGCGTATACGGCGACGGCGTGTACGGGCGGCCCGTGACCCGCACCCGTCTCTCTACAAAGCCATACCATGCGGCCACGGGCCTGTAGGAGAGCAGCAGCACTTCCCCACCGCCGTCGGGCTCGAGGACCGTGGGCTGCAGGCGCTTGCCACCCGCCACCCGCGCCATGTCCAGCACACCCACCACCGTCGTGCGCTCCCCAAAGGTCGGTTCGTACATGTCTTCCGACGGTTCCACGGGCTGCGAGGTTGGCTGCGACGCAGCGTCAGCCGGCACCATTGTGTCTTGCACGGGGGGCGGGTCAGCCAAGGGTGAGTCCTGGGTCTTGCAACCCAACGCAGTCACCGCGAGGGCCGCGACGAGAAGGAGGCAGCGCATGGGCTGACAGTAGCAGCCTTTCAAGAAATGGAAATGGAGTGCCCCCCTGGTGTTAGGGTGGACACTCCATTTCAGGAATTGCGCGGCTGGCGCTAGAGAGCCGCGTAATGGTTGGACAAGGGGCGCACGAGGCGCCCGTTGGGAGTGTCTACGCCCGGCCATCCGCAGTGGGTGGTACTTTTTCTGAAGAGGGGGCGACTTTTTGGGGAGGGGGCGGACCAAGCCGCGCGACGTCGACAGCAACGACGCCAAACTCCCTTCAGAAATCGCGACGCAGGAGCAACCGACCCTCGAATTGGAGAAAGGAGGTGTCGTCCAGGTAGGTGAAGTCGCCGTCGCGCTCCAGCACGCTGAGGATGTTGACGGCCGGGCCAGCGCCCAGGCCCACGTACCAGTCGCCCAGGTGCACGCCGCCAAAAAGTCCCGCCGTACCGCGCAGCCCTGTGCGATCGGCGCGGGCGCGACCATCGTCGCCCGACTCCACGGCGATCAGGTGCTGCACGGACAACTCCGGGCCCACAACGACCCCGCCGCCCAGCTCCAGCGCGTAGCCCCCGCCGCCTCCCCAAGCGAAGTGGCGCAGCCCCTCTGAACGAGCGTCTGGCGAGAGGGTGGCGGAGGAAACGCCAAGCTCCAGCGTCAGGCGGCCAAACCAACCTCCGCGGCCGCCGTACCGAAGCCCGAGACCCGCGGAAGACCCAAATCCTTCACCCACGATGCTCTGCCCTGCCCCGCCGGTCACCTCAATGCCCCAACGTGCGAGGTCGTTTGGGCCCGGGCCCTCGATTACGACGGGGCCCTGCGACCGCAGCGAGGCCGTGTACCCGCGGTGAAAATCCGCGGAGAAGGGCACGGCGAAGAGGTTGGCGCGGAAGTCCTCGCTGACCGCGGATCGCGCTTGCGCACGGGCGTCGGTCCACGCCAGCGCCCCCAATGGGACGTCGGTCTCGCCTCCAATCTCCACGGTGGCTTCCTGGTCGGCGTATTGGACGTGAAAGCGCGCGCCGGCGCGGCCCGTGGCCATCAGCGCCAGGACGAGGTCCCGGTCTCCCCCCGTCGTCACGTCGGCGTAGCGCAAGCCACGCTCGTCTTCGATCACAAAGCGACCCCGCTTACCCTCCGGAATCAGCAATCGCGCCGAAGGTTCGAGCGAACCGAGTCGAAGGAACGGCGCGCCCCGATCCTGCCGGGGCGCCTGCGCCGTGACGCTGATGCGCGCCTTGGGGTTCCTGACCGCCGCGTTGGCCGCTGCGACATAGGCCTCAATCTCGTCGTACCGAAGCAGGCCATCCCCGTCCACATCCGCCGCGCCCACCAGCGCGCTGCGCAATTGGTGGCTGAACACACCCGAGCGGTAGGCCCCCCACTCGTGCACCTCCTGGGCGCCTGCGGTGGACAACAAGATGCCTGTGCGCGGGTAACGATGCAGCACATTGCCCGCGGTGAGGTAGCTCTGGACCGCGCGGTCGTACTCCGGGTCCTCCACCTCGTCGTTCTTCCAGCCGCGGCCCTGCACCAGGAAGTATGCATTGCACGCGTCCACCACCAGGTGCGTGAAATCGGCCCATTGCGGGGCGATGACCCGCTCCACCATGTCATCCCGGGTCCACGGCTCGTCCAGGAGACTGAAGCGGGCACCACCATCGCCCCCGCTGAGCTCGCCATGCCCGGTAAACACGACGTGCATCGTCGTCGTGCGCCCCTTCTTCCGGCTCAACTCGATCTGTCCGCGCAGCTCCTCAAGCGCGGAAACCAGGTTCACACGGGTAGGCGGCCGCGCCACCTCGATGAGTGAGGGGTAGAGCTGCTGGGAATCGTCATCAAACGTGGTCAACAGGACCGCGCGACGCGCACCCGGCGCCAACATCTCGTAGTACCGCGCCCCGTCGT
>CALBXO010000136.1 GCA_937890335.1 uncultured Pseudomonadota bacterium
TACGCCCCGTCGCCATCGGTGCGGAACGGATTGCACGGCTGGTTCTGGAACAGGCACTCATCCTGCGGCGCCTCCTGGCATTCCCCATCCACGCAAAGCTCGCCCCGCGGGCACGTGCCGTCCTGGCACATCTGGCAGACACCGCCCTCGTCCGCGCGGCGGTTGCAATTGTCGTCAATCCGGTTGCAGACCTCGGGCGCGTCGGGGTTGATGCGGGGGTTGCCGTCGTCGCAATCGCGGCCGTTGCGCACCCACCCTGCGGGCGTCGGATCGCCCTGGCAGACACGCAGGACGCGGCTGGGGTTTCCAAAGCGATCGCCGTCCGCGTCCTGGTAGAACGTCACCGTTCCTTCGTCCACCTCACCGTCGCAGTTGTTGTCCAGAAAGTCGGAGCAATCCTCCGGTGCATCGGGGTAGACCGTGGCGTTGTCGTCATTGCAGTCAGTCTGGCCCTCGCAGTCTGGCCCGGCCGCCCAGCCGTCGCCGTCCCTGTCCTCGCAGTCCAGGCGCTGCTGGCAGCGAGCGTTCTGGCAGTAGGTGGCGGGCGGGCAGGGCTCCACATCGTAGCCAGTGCCGGCGCGGTTGCAGGTGCGGACCTGGAAATTGGTCGCGCAGTCCCGCTCCCCCGGGTTGCAGATTCTGCCGGGGCCCACATCAGGGTCCGGGGGTACGTCTGGCGACACGTCCGGTGGGTCCACGGGAGTGTCCGGGCGGGTGTCCACGCCGGGCGGCAGATCCGGATCGGCGTCGGGTCCACCGACGTCGCGCCGCGGCCCGATGGAGACATCCCTGCCGTCATCAACGCGCTCGAGCGGATCGGGGATCGCGCAGATCAGGGCGACGCAGACGAGCCCAGGCTCGCACTCGGCCGAGGAGCGACATTCGTCCCCTTCGCCACGGTTGTATCGACGCTCTTCCAGGCAGCCCGACAGGGCCGTCGCGAGCATCACGAACGCCACAATTGTCCAGTGTTTCATCACGGCTGGCAGACTAGCCCGAAGGGCTTCCGATTGCGAGTCGCGCGTGTGCGCGCGAAGGAGTCACACTCCAGTCACCCCGGCGGCGCCCGCTCGCCAGACCGTGGGGAGGCGGCGCAGTTGGGCCGCGATCGGGCGGCAGACTGTTGGCGTTGCTGCGACTGAACATTCATTCGAAAAGGTGTTCCGCGGTCATCAGGTGACTGTTTTACGCTTGACATCAGCCTGCGGCAGCTCTAAATGTCCAGACATGGATTCGAATGAACGTTCATTCGACAACGGCACTGGAGACCAGAACATGAAACGAACCACACTGCTGATCGCCCTCCTCGTCCCTGCGCTCCTCCTGACCGGTTGCGAAGAATTGGTCGGACTTCGGTTGCCATTCGGCGACAAGACCTCGCCGTATTATTGGGGCGAGGTCTTCCTGGACCACTTTGAGGAGGAGCGGCAGCTTGGCGACCTGGAGCCTGGGCCCGGCGCCATCGAGGAGCCGCGGGTGGTGCTGTTGATCACGGGCGTGACCATCCCCGCCGAGTGGTTTGACCAGATTGTCGCCCGGCTTGAGCGCGACGGCTTCCGCCCGGTGGTGTACGAGCCGCCGGCGCTGCTCAGCGGGAGCCTCTTTGAGGCCACCGAGGACCTCGCGGAGGTCGTGGACAGGGTCCGCGAGGAGTCCGGCCAGGACAAGATCGACATCCTCGCCGAGTGCACCGGTGGGGTGGTGGCGCGCCACTACATCCAATCCGGCGGCGGCGAAGACAAGGTGTCGCGCCTCGTGACTTTTGTGTCCCCGCACCACGGCATCGCCAAGGCACCGCTCGCCGCGGCGTTCGCGGGGTGGCCGGCGCTCGACGACCTCACGCCCGGCAGCGAGTTCATGACCGCGGTCAACAGCGTACCGCTGCCCGAGGGGGTCCCGGTGACCTCCATCTACACGTGCTCCGACCTCTACATTCAGCCCTGGGAGGGGTCCATCGTGCCCGGCGCGCGCAACATCGGGCTGTGCGACGGCACCGTCGGCCACTTCCAGACCTTTTACGACCCGGCCATCTACGAGATCATGTACGGAGCGCTCAACGAGCCCCTGGACATCGATGTAGACGACGACGAGGGCAACGAAGGCCCGCGCGATCCGGACGACGACATCGTCCTTGTGGATGGCGAGGACACGGACGACGACCACGTGGTGGACGGCGAAGTGGATGGCGCGGATCAGGACGGCGACGAGACGGACCAGGAGGACGCGTTCGAGGACGATCCCAGCGAGGACGCGGACGTGATTCCCGCGGATTGGGACATCGATCCCGACGCCTTCGGCGACGACGGGCGCGAGGGCGCAGGCGGTTGGACCGCCGATGCAGCGGAGAGCCGGCCCGGCGGATGCGCGACGGCCCCGGCCGACGGTCGTAGCCCGGCGCCGCTGTGGGGCCTCGTGGTCGGCGCAGCGGGATTCCTTGCACTTCGCAGGCGCTGACAACCGTCACGCTGCGAGCCCCGGCCGAGCACGGCGACATCCCTCCGCAGGTTGACAGCGAACGTCCGAATCGACTTGAACGGGTGAGCGGCGCTGGTCGCCGCAACCCAGACCCGGTCCCCATGGCAAAACCCAAAAGCAACCGCAGACGCACCGTGCCCGCCGCCGAACGCCGGGAGGCGATTCTCGATGCCGCGTTGGAGTGCTTTGTGGAGCGCGGGTTCCATGGGACCGCCGTCCCGCAGGTAGCCAAGGCCGCCAGCATCGCCACCGGCACCATCTACCACTACTTCCCGAGCAAAGAGGTCATGGTCAACGCCCTGTTCCGCAAGTGGAAGGGCGAGATCGCCACGCGGGTGTTGATCGCGTTTCCGCAGAACGCGGGGCCGAGGGAGCAGTTCCAGGTCATGTGGCGCGAGATGGTGGACTTCGCCCTGGCGAACCCCCGCGCTTTCGCGTTCCTCGAGCTCCACCACCACGGCTCCTACCTGGATGACGAGAGCCGGTTGATGGAGAACAATCTCAAGGACTTTGGGTCGTTGATGGTCCAGCAAGCCCAGGCGCAAGGCATCGTGAAGGCGGGTCCGACGGCGTTGCTGATGGAGCTCGTCTTCGGCTCCTTCATCGGCATGATGCGGGCCCACGGGGAGGGGCGGATCGCCCTGGACGCCGAGGAGCGCGCCATCGCCGAGCAGGCCTGCTGGGACACGATCGCGGCCGCCGCAGGCTGATCGAGTAGATTCCTGGTTTCGACCGGCGGCTATCCGATCGCGAGGAGCTCGTGGACGACGCGGTCCACCTCCTCCTGCGTGTTGTAGTGCATCAGCCCCAGACGCAGCATCCCATCCGGGTCCCGGCCCAGGTGCGCGGTGACCTCCACAGCGTAGAAGTGGCCAGCCCAGCTGAAGATGCCGGACTCGCCGAGCCGCTCGTGCAGCGCTTGTGGCTTGTGCCGTTCGTGCACGATGCTGAGGGTGGCGACCCGGTCTGAGCGCGCCGGGTCCGTGATCCCCAGCACACGGTAGCCACCGACGCCGTGAACCCCCGCAATCAGGCTACGACACAGCGCGCCCTCATGCTCGGCGATGTCGGCGTAGGCGGTCTGGAGTCGGTCGCGCCGCGTGGCGCCTTTTCCGAGCGCCGCCAGGTAGTCCACCGCCGCCATGGCGCCGGCCATGCCCTCGTGGTTCCGGGTGCCGGTGCTCCACCTGCCCGGCACCGAGTCCTGGGCCGGGCGCACCTGGTAGGCCGGCAGCGACGCGAGCAGCTCGCGGCGTCCATGCACGATCCCCACGTGGGGCCCGTAGAATTTGTAGGCGGAGAAGGCCACGAAATCCGCATCCCAACCCGCCGCGTCCATGAGCCTGTGGGGCGCGCTGTGCACGGCGTCCACGTAGACCAGCGCGCCCTGCGCGTGCGCCAGCCGGGCCACCTCGCCCACGGGGTTCATCGTGCCGACCGCGTTGCTGGCAGCGCCCACGGCGACCAGCCGGGTGCGCGGACCCACAGCCTGCGCCATGGCCTCCATGTCCAGCGTGCAGTCACCTGTGTGGAACGGCACGTAGCGCACCGTCACGCCGGCGTCGCGGGCGGCCATCACCCACGGCCATACATTGGCGTCATGATCGAGCCGCGTCACCACGATCTCGTCGCCCGCCTCCCAGGTCTGCGCCAACGCGCGGCTGAATTGGAAGGTCAGCGTCGTCATATTGGGCCCAAAGACGATGGAGTCCGGGTCGTCGCTGCCGACCAGATCCGCCATGGCCATGGACGCGTCGTGCATCAGCTGCCCGGTCTCCCGCGAGGTCAGGAACTCGCCGCCATTGTTGGCGTTGCTGCCGCGCAGATAGCCGGAGATCGCGTCGATCACGCACTCCGGGACCTGGCTGCCCGCGGGCCCATCGAGGAAGACTGCGGGGCGATCGCCCACGGTGCGTTGGAGGGCGGGGAACTGGCTGCGAATGGACTGTATGTCGAGACTCATGGCGCTCCTGGGCTGATCGGCGGGCCTGCAGCGGGAAGCTAGCCCAAGCCGGTGGTCCGGTCCACGTCACCCTCGCCGGCTACCCTGTCACAGCGCAATAAGGTAGGTTTCAGGTGCGCCGGTCGTCTGCGTCCTCCACCATGATTGCGGGGGGGAACTTCGCCACTGCCGCGCGCGGTTCCAATTGGGAGAAGAGGTGCTCCAGATGAAATGGATGGTGTGGCTGTGTTGCGCAGCCTGCGTGGGCTGCTCCGCGGCGGAGGAGGGGCCACAAACCGGCGCGCCTGAAGCGGCGGTGACACGCGCGCAGGGGCAGCCGTTGGCCGGCCCGGCGGTGGACCGATTGCCCGAAGCCGGCGCGGCCCGTACGCCGGAGTTGGACGTCGCACCCGAGGTCGCCGCGCAGCTGGCCCCGGTCCGGATTCCCATGCTCCTGCCGCGCACCGCCGCGCACCGCGGCGATCTCTTTGTCACGCAGGGGCCCACCTGGGCTTCCGCTGCCATGCGTGGCGACGGGCTTCACCTGTCCATCCTGGCGCGTACGCGCGCCGAGGTCCGGCCCCACCTCGCCGCCCAGATGCCGGCGTGTGAGGGTGAGTGCATCCGAACCTCGAGCTCCGACGCCATCTTCAGCGTGGCTTTTTTTCGCTACGGCGTGGCCTACCTGCTCAACGTGGAGTGCGACCGGGCCGCCGCAGACCCGCGCTGCTCCGATGAGTCGTTTGCCCTCGGTGTCTACGATGACCTGGCGTTCGCGGGAGGTGGCCAATGACGCGCCTGCTTCGCGCCGTCGTCACCGGCGCGCTCGTCGCCGCACTCGCCGCGCCCGCCGCGGCGCAGGACTTCAGCTACATGCCGCCGGGCTCGCTGGAGGCTGGCGCCGCCGGTCGCGTGGACGACATGGTCTACGTCCCCGGCATGCGCTTCCCCATTGAGGTCAGCCCCGCGTACCCAAACTCCCAGGTGTACGGCCACGGAGGCTACCTCGGACCCGGCGGTGGCCAGTGCGACCCCGAGAACTACTCGTACCCGTGGTGGGACAACTACTGCGAGCCGCGGGACTGGAACATGCCGCTGTGCCCGTCCGGCACCGGACACCAGGGCCAGGACATCCGCGCGTCCACCTGCGATGACCAGACACATTGGGCGGTGGCCGCAGAAGCCGGAACGGTCACGAGCATCGGCAGCTACGCGGTTACGCTCGTGTCCGACAGCGGCACCGCCCATCGCTACCTGCACATGAAGATGAGCCGCCTGGCCGTCCAGCGCGGACAGCGCGTGGCCAAGGGGGATCGCATGGGGCTGGTCTCCAACGATTTTGGCGGGACGCCCACCTCCATCCACCTGCACTACGACCTGAACCAGAACGTCAACGGCGTGGGCTCCGTCTACGTGCCCACGTACATGTCGCTCGTGCGCTCCTACGAGGAACTCATCGGGCAGCCGGCCGAGCCGTGCCCCGCGGTGGGCGCCTCCGGCGGCACCAAGGACAACAACGACCGCTGCTTCTCCCTGTTCGGAAACCCCACGTTCTGGCGGCTGGTCGAAGGCGAGGGCATCGAGAATGACCTCTATTGGACCAACGCCTGGACCAACGCCACACCCGGCAATTGGGCCCGCTGGCGCCTGAACTTTGAGGAGGGTGGCCAGTACGATGTCTCCGTCAACACCATCCCGGAGTGGGCCAAGTCGCAAGAGGCCATCTACGTCGTCTCCCACGACGGGCGCGAGGACACGGTGCGCGTGGACCAGAGCGCCGCGACAGACGGCTGGGCCCACGTGGGTCGCTTTGCGTTCGCAGCGGGCGAGAACAACCAGTTCGTCAGCGTCTACGACAACACCGGGGAGGCCGGCGACCTCGAGCGGCACATCATGGTGGATGGACTGCGGTTTGAGCGCGTCGGCAACGACCCGCCGGATGTGGGGCCGGAGGTCGGACCCGAGCCGGAGCCGGATGTCGCTCCGGAACGGGACACGCGGCCCGAACGCGACACAACGGCGGATGTGCCGGAGCCCGAGGAGGACACACGGCGTGTGCTGCCAGATGTGCGCCGTGCGCCCGATGCCGAGGTGCTCGAGAGCGTGGGGCAGGCCAAGGCTTGTACGTGCGACACGGCCCGGTCTGCGGGCTGGAATTGGCGCGGCCTGCTTCGCCGCTGACCAGGTGGACGCGCGCTGACCCGTCTGGCCGCATCGCTGCCACGGCCGTCGCAGTCTCTTGACTGAATTCTATCGGAGTTTGGGGAGCGCCGTGTGGTGCTACACCATGCCGGGCAGCTCGACGTATGGGCGCCCGAGGTGGTGCGGGTCGTCTGCGGCGCCGGTGAAGCCGTTGTAGAGCACCAGCATCATGATGCTGCTCAGCGCTGCGCGGAACGTGTCGAGCCACTGTGGGAAGAAGGTGGCGATCAGGGTCTCGGCGGGCGGCTCCACATGAATGTCGCGGGCCAGCTCCAGCGCTGCGAAGAGTGACGATTGAAGCTCGTTCGCCGAGTCGTACCGGTCCGCCGGGTGC
>CALBXO010000137.1 GCA_937890335.1 uncultured Pseudomonadota bacterium
GACCCGGCCTTCCTCGAAGAGGGTCTCGAGGTCCCGGAGATCAACGTCGCGGAGATGCTCGACCCCGCTGTTGCGGCGGCCCACCTGGGCGAGGCTTCGGCGGGGCTCGACCTGGCGCAGGTCGTGATGTTCGACCCGGCGGGTTTCCACGAGTGGGTCGCGGGCGAGCAGGTCACGCAGCTCGACGAGATGGAGACCAAGGTCGCCGAGGAGCGGGCGGGGGCGGAGCAAGAGCTGACGCAGATCCGGACCCAGGCCGATCAGGACGAGCAGGCCATCCGCGATCGTGCCACCGGCGAGATCGATGGCCAGCGGCAGACGTGGGGGCGGGACATCGAGGCCAACGTAGCCTCCGCCCGGTCCGAGGTTGGCGGCTTCATCGACGCAAAGGCCACTGAGGCGACGGGGCACGTCACCTCCGGCAACGAGGCCGCCGAGGGCGAGCTGCGCCAGGGTCAGACGGACGCGGACGCGCGCATGCGTGACGCGCGGACGCGGGCCGACGAGAAGCGGCGCGAGTCTGAGTCGGGCAGCTGGGTGTCCCGCGGCTGGAACTGGATCAAGGAGAAGGCCAGCGCCGTCGTGGACTGGTGCCGCGACCTCTACAACCGCGCTGAGCGATGGTGCCGGGACCGCCTGGCCGACGCGCGCGCGGCAGCGCAGCGACTCGTCGACGAGGGCCTGCGCCTGGCGCGGGAGGCCTACACGGCCATCGAGACGGCGGTCCGGGACAAGGCCCAGGAGCTGTGGGACGGCTTTGTCAGCCTCGCCAACCGCGCCAAAGAGGCGATCACCGGGTTCCTCAACGCTGCCAAAGAGGCGTTGATCCAGTTTGCCACGGCCGTCATTGACACGCTGTCCTCGTGGCGCGACGCAGCGCTGGAGGCCTTGGGTCAGGTGCTGGAGTGGGGCGAGGAGCTGCTGGACGCGGCCATCGACGGGCTGGAGGGCCTGGCGAACCTGGTGCTCGACTGGATCGCCGAACGCTACCCCGTGCTGGCGGAGATGATCCAGACGGGGTCGCTCCAGCCTCTCTTCGACAGTGTGGCGGAGGGTGTCGCGGGTGTCATCAAGGACATCCTCGATGGCCTCGGCATCTCGGACTTCATCGACGGCCTGGACAGCCTGGTACAGACCCTCGGCGGCGGGGACGAGCTGGCCGCCGCGATGACCGGGGACTGCGACGCGTTCGAGCGCGTCCTCGAGAGGATCCTCGGCAAACTCGATGAGTTCCTCGCCGGCGACCGGTTCCAGGAGTGGAAGGCCCAGGCAGAGGCGGGCAACGCCGAGGCGGACTCGGGAACACTCGACAAGCTCGTGTCCATCATGGACTTCGTGCGGGAGTACGTGGGGCCCGTCTGGGAGACGATCCAGTCGATCATCTCGGGCATCCAGGGCGCCATCGCCTACGCCGGTGAGCTGCTGTCGAGCCTGGTCGACTGGATCAAGGAGAAGATCGCTGCGGCCCTCGACCTCATCCTCGACAGCGACATCTTCCAGGCCATCTCCGCCAAGCTCACCGAGTGGTGGAACACCGCCGCTGAGGGCGTCAACTACCTCGTCGACAAGATCAAGGCAGGATGGGAGCTGTTCCGGTCTTTCGCCATCGACCCGATCATCGAGGCGTTCAACGCCCTGCGCGCCCTCTGGGACCAGGCCAAGACGTTCGCTGCGGCGGTCTGGGAGAAGGGCAAGGCGTGGCTGGCGGAGGTGAGCCAGGAGCTCATCCAGGCATTCAAGGACGCGCTGGAGCCTGTGCTCCAGTTTATCGACGCGGCGGCGCAGGCCATCACCGAGATCGTCAGCAGCGTGGTCGCCTGGGCCCAGGAACTCGGCCTCATTCAGATCTTGCTGGCGCCATTCGCAATCGTGGTCGCGGCGGCGCAGGCCATCGCCCAGCCGATCATCGAGAAGCTCGGGCAGGCCGTGGAGCTTGTGCAGGCGGGGTGGGAGCTCTTCAAACAGGCGCTGTCCTGGCTGGCGGAGAACCTCGGCCCCTTCCTCGAATTCGTCGCGGGATTCGTCGTGGCGCTGGCCATGCTCGCGACGGGCAACTTCATCCCCATGGCGCTGTTCATCGCCAGCAACACGTGGCGGCTCATCCCGTGCTGCTACCGCGAGGCCATCGTCCACTTCATCCTCGAGGCGCTGGTACGCGTTGTCGAGGCGCTGCCCGCCCCCGCGGAGTACGACTTCCTCGGCCGCTTCATCCGCCAGGCCGCGCTGGGCTTCCTGCGCCAACTCAGCGAGGACGAGGATGAGCTCGTCGCGGCTCTCAACGCATTCGCCACCATCTGGGGCGGTTCCGGCGCCGCACAGTTCATGCTCGGCTTCCTCGTCGGTGTCGCCAAGGGCGTCTACGAGGGCACGATCGGGACGCTGGTTTTCCTCGTCGAGATCCTCGCGTGGCTCGGCAAGCTGGCGCTCGGCGCTGTCGGTGTCGAGTTCGGGGAAGAGGAAGAGGGCGGCGAGGGGGCGGAGGGTGCCGAGGACGAGGCGGACCAGGCGGATCCGGAGCAGGACACCGAGCGGGAGGCAGAGGGAGCCGAGCAGGCGCCCGAGGGCGACGGCGGCCCGGTTCCCGAGGCGCCGGCCGACATGGCCAGCGGCTTCGACCTCTTCAAGGAGTTCCTCCAGAAAGCGGTCACGCAGGGCTTCACGCGGGAGGAACTCAAGGCCCTGCTCGACAGCGTCGGCTCCAATGTGGACGACCTCGGCACCCGCGCCGGGCAGTCTGCGGCGCAGAAGCTCATCGAGGGGATCAAATACCTCGCGGAGAACGCCTACGAGATCGGCGAAGTCATCGGCCTCGTGGTCGGTGTGATCGTGACCGAGCTGGTCATCGCCTATTTCACGGGCGGCGCCGGTGGCGCGGCGTCGGCGGGCAAGTGGGCGCTCAAGATCGGCAAGCACGCGCCCAAGCTCCTGGCCCTCCTCCAACGCGCCAAGATTGCACTTGCGCCCGTCTTCCGGGTTTTTCAGCGGCTCAAGGGTGTCCTGGCACGCTGGGCGCAGAAGGTCAGCAAGTGGATCGACGAGATGGTCGCCTGGTTCCGCGCCAAGCTGCGCCGCCGTCCGCCGAGGCGCAAGCCGCGCCGCCATCGAGACCGCGACGACGACGACAGCGCGGAGGCTCGGGCCGCGCGCGCGGCGGCCGCAGCTGCCTGGCGCAGTGCGCGCTCCTTCACGCTCAATGAGGCCCGCACCAAACACGAGGTGGAACGCCACATTGCCCATCACGGCGGGAACAAGCCCGGCGGCGTCCGGGTGGACGTCGACGTGGACGAGACTGGGCCGACGAAGTGGGTCGTCAAGGCGTCCGCCAAGGCGCGCGGTGACCTCGTTGGCAAGACACGGCGCAACCCGACGGTGGGGGGTGGATGGATCGCGCGGGATGGGGCTCGCAAGGTATTCCTGGCCGAGGACCAGCGCGAGCTGCACGACCGAATCGTCCGTGAGGCCGACGATGACATCGATCGGGAGGCCGACACCCTCGCCGACCGCGGCGGTGACCTGCGGGAGATTCACCGCGACCTCAAGCCGCGGATACGGGCCATCGAGGACCGCCTGACCCGCCGCCTCAAGCGGGGCCTCAAGCTCGAGATCAACGAGAACCAGTTCGACAAGGAAGGAGAGAGCGCCGAGCGAGTCACCCTGGCCTGGAGCTACGTCCTGGGCCCCAATACGAAGCGGGGCAAGCTCGAGACCACGTTCAAGAAGCAGGGTGACCACCTGTTCAACAAGGGGCTGAAGAAGCTCGAGCGAAAATCTTTGCGACCCCCTGTGGCGAGCAGCGTGCTTGAGGGCTCAGCCAGGCGGTCGCTTGAGACCGACATTGGCCGGACGGGCGCCCAATTCGATCACGCGGCGTTCGATGTCACGGTCGATAAACTCGATGTGAACGAGCTGCCCGGCGGGGACGAAAACAGCACGCAGTTTGGTGCTCTGAACGCCGCTTTTGGCGGTGCGTGGTCCGCGTTCATTCAGCAGGCGGAAGAGGTCGCAACTTCCAGTGACAGCGAGCGGGCCGCAGCGCTGCTTGCACTGCGCGTCAAGGCTGGAGCAGCCAAGGGCGCTTGGAGTTCGATGCTCGGCGTCGCCTACGACGCAGACGCGGAACGCCACCTGTCGTCGCAGCAGCGCGGATTGATCCCCGCCGGTCGACAACGCGTCGCGAGCGCCGAGAGCATTCTCAGCGGCGCCATCGACGCGCTTGTAGCGGCTGTGGGCGGGGGTGGAACTTGATCTCTAGCTGGCCCGCACCGGACGAGCTGGCCCGCCGTGTCGCGGCCCGGTTGTTCACTCCAGATCCCGCAGCCGTCGGGAACGGGCGGCTCGCTGTCGCGGCCGGCGATCGGTTCGTTGAGCACCCGGACCCCCAACGCAGGCCGTTTCCGGCGCGCGCGATCGAGTCCCTGGAGCCTGCGGCAACGAGTCTGCCGTCGTGGCTGGCGGTCCACGGGGCGATGGAGCAGGCGCGGGAACTTGTCCGCGGGTTGGAAGACCGCATGGCCCCGTGGGGCATGGCGGCTCCGCGGCCGATCAGCTGGCATCTGTTCTGGGGGCCGGCGCCCCCGGTGCGACTGTACGGGGACATGCGACTGCCTGAGGACTCCCTTGAGGATGCCCTGGCCGACGCCGAGGTGGACGTATTGGGTCTCGCCGCGGACGATTGGCCTCTGCCTCACGACTGGACCCGCACGGCACTGTGCAGCCTCTACGGCTGGCAGGTCGCGTCCGGGCTGGGCCTCGTCGTGCCAAGCGGGCATTGGCCGCCGCGGGCACTGATTGGCGTGGAGTTTGCGGACCTGCCCAACCCGTTCGAGCCAATCGTCGAGTTGTACTGTCTGGGTTTTGTCCCTTCAGCTTGGGAGAGTATGGACCGGTGGAACCTGTTCGTGCGGGGCCGCGTCGATCGCTGAAGGGTCGGTCGTCTCAACGCGCGGGGCTGGCGTGCTACCGGACCCGTGCCTATCGTGAGCGGATGCGTCGGTCGCTGCGATTCAAGTGGCCGAAATAACCGGAGCGACGCACGTGAACCCAGGGACAGAGCCCAGCAGTTGTGAGCTGACCGCGTACGAGAAGATGCGTGAGAGCGCCGCAGGTTGGCAACTGGATGAGGCGGACATGCGTGCTGTCATCAAGGCACCCTGGGCCGTCACGGAGAAGATCCACGGCGCGAACTTTGTGGTGGTGACGGACGGAACCGATGTGCGGTTTGGGAAGCGCAAGGCGCTGCTCGCCGCCGGGGAGTCCTTTTTTGGCCACGCGGCTCTCGCAGCGGACCTTTCAGTGGCAGCGCTGGCGATCTGGCGCGCGGTGGGCGCGCCCAAGATCTCGATCTACGGCGAGCTGTTTGGTGGCCACTATCCTCACCCAGAGGCACCGTCGTCGGCTGGCGTTCAGGCCATTCAGACCGGTGTCTGGTACGCCCCGGACGTGCGCTACGCTGTGTTCGACATCGCGACAGAAGACCGCGAGCGGTCCTACCTTGGTGGGGACGCAGTCGGCACGTTGTGCGCCGAGGCGGGGATACTCGCCATCCCCCCGCTGCACGTAGGCACATGGGAGGAGGCGACCCAGTTTCCGCTGGGGTTTGACTCCACGATCCCTGCGCTGCTCGGCCTTCCCGCGCTGCAGGCTCCGAACCTGGCGGAGGGTGTGGTCCTGAAGCCGTGGACGCCGTTGTCCGTGTCGATCAACGGGGTTCGGACGCGCCCTGTCCTCAAGCGCAAGATCGCCGCGTTTGCGGAGGATGCCCGCTACCACGGGGCGCAGAAGTGGGATGTGCCCTCCACGCCGCTGGCGATGCCCACCGTCGAGTGGGCGCTGCTGACCCGCATCAATGGCAATCGCGTCGCCGCGGTCGTGTCCAAGACAGGAGAGCCGCGGTCGGAGATTGCGCTGGAATCCATCGCCGCCGCCGTGGTGGATGACGCCTGGAACGAGATCGAGCAGGAACTCGTCGCGGAGATTTCCTGTCTCGACAGAGACGACATCGAGCTCCTTCGCTCTGTGGCCATCGATGAGGCACGGACACTCGTCGCCGCGCGTCCGGGATCGGCGATTTGACGGGTCAACACGCGGAACTGCCGCGGCGCGGCACGGCCGCGGACGCCGGTCGGCGCGTTGTCGCGATTGCTCATTCCGACGGTCGCCGACACAGCTTGTCGTTCGGTTACGAATACTGGTCGCCATGTCACTTGGTGAGATCGCAACATTCGTCGCCAATGCCATCCACGCCCGATCGCTCGACGAGCCGACCGTGGCTGCCGCGCTCGCCGGTGGCCAGCCGGTGTTGCAAGCGACGTTGGGGGGGGCGGCGTTGGCTGGAAGAGGCGGAGATTCCGGAGTGGGCGCTTGCGCTTGGCGTGACCGAGGCCGAGGTCGTCGAGGCCGTGGCGCGGCAGCACCGTCGCCTGGCCGCCGCGGGCTTCTTCACAGAGGTCGACTCCCAGCGGGAACGGGAGGAGGGGCTGCTGTTGGGCAGGCATTTGCCCCTCCTCCTCGACGCGCGGGACGAGATTCTGGCGACCCCTGAACTGGCGACGTGCTTCCCCGTCTCCGCACAGGTGTCGACCGTCCTTCGTGGCACCCGGAGCGTCGCCCTCGGGTTGCTGCTGCGCACTTGGGCTGCAGGCCAGTGGCGGGCACGATGTCCGGGTTGCGAAGGCAAGGCGCACGTGGTGCGGATGGGCATGAACGTGCTGACCGGCTCGGTGGGCGCGTCCGGCGTTTGTGTGGACTGCCGGTGTTTTGGGCGGGTCGACGTGGACGACGTGCGGGGCCTGGTGCAGAGCTCGGGGCAGGTCTTCGCGGTGGCGTCGGACTGGCTCGCGTCAAAGCATGAGGCGTGGGTCTCCGGCCGCGGGCCTCTGTGGCCCGACGCCGGGCTGCCGCTTCGCGATGTGTTGGCGCGACTGGGGATCGATGGCATTGCGCCGCTGCACGGGGAGGTGTTGACCCATTCTCCCGGCCGCTGAGCGTCGCCTATCCCCGTGAAGTGCTCTCTCGCTCGGGACCGCGTCGGCAGTTCGCAGATGGCGGCGAAGTCGTTGTCCGTCGGCTTCATGGTGCTCGCGCGTGGAGGGTCCGGCAGTATGGGGTTGGAATCCAGCGAGTTTCAAAATCGGGGAAGTCGTCCTGAGGTTGCGATCGAGATGATGCAGAGCGACGAGTACTTCGACCAAATCCAAGCCATGTATTGCGGCGAGCGGGCTCGTCGCTGACGGACACCAAGGGCCTGGGCCTGCAGCCTGGCGACTCGACCATTCACTGGGGCCATGTGACCCCACGCGATCTGTGGCATCGGCGCCTTGGCACCATTGGTCGACCCATCACTCCGATCTCAGCGTGCGACACGGGTCGCAGACTGCGTCGAAACCACC
This sequence comes from uncultured Pseudomonadota bacterium, assembly GCA_937890335.1. Classification (GTDB taxonomy): domain Bacteria; phylum Myxococcota_A; class Bradymonadia; order Bradymonadales; genus CALBXO01. Next base: position 7,389 of record CALBXO010000137.1, read on the forward strand.
GCGGACCAATCCAGGGGGTCGTTTGACCCCAGTCGTCCGCAGGCGG
>CALBXO010000138.1 GCA_937890335.1 uncultured Pseudomonadota bacterium
CTGCCAGGCTGTGTCTGGCACGCCGGAGACCGCGCTGCCCGTGGGCTGTGCGCTGGAGTTGATCCACGCGTACTCGCTGGTCCACGACGATCTTCCGGACCTCGACAACGACGCGGAGCGGCGCGGTCAGCCGACGGTCCACATCAAATACGGCGTGCCGACGGCCATCCTGACCGGGGACGCTCTGCTGACCGAGGCGTTCCGGATTCTTGCCGACCCGACGTGGGCAGTCGCACCGGCGATCCAGGTCAGGGCCATCGCTCTGGTTGCCGAGGCTGCCGGCGCGGCGGGCATGGTAGGGGGCCAGCAATACGACATCGACGCGGCGCACACGCCGCCGAGCCCGGCCGAGGTCGGGCGTCTCCACGCGATGAAGACCGGGGCGCTGTTCCGCGCCGCCGTCGTGGGAGGAGGTATCGCTGGGGCCGCCAGCGTTGATGAGCTGGCGGCGCTGGAACGCTACGGTCGCTGCGTCGGGCGTGCGTTCCAACTCACCGACGACCTTTTGGACCTGCTGGAGGCCGGGGGCGCCGGCGACGGAGCCACGGGGGACGCACACGAAGACGCGGTGAATCTCGCCGTCCACCTCGGAGCGGACTCGGTCCGGATCGAAGCGGAACAGCAGGTCGCGCATGCGCTGGACGCCGTAGCCCGGTTTGGAGACCGGGGGAGGGTTCTGGCGGCCATCGCGCGGTTCATCCGCGACCGCGACGTGTGAAGGTCCGGATCGACCAGCTCCTCGTCGATGCGGGCCTGGCGCCCTCGCGAAGCCGGGCCCAGGCGCTCATCATGGCCGGCGTGGTCTTCGTGGGCGGTGAGCGCGTCGACAAGGCCGGGTCCAAGGTGGATCCTGCTGCTGGCCTCGACGTCCGCAGCAACCCCAACCCCTATGTCTCGCGCGGAGGCCTGAAGCTGGCGGGCGCGCTGGATCACTTTGGCGTCTCCCCTGCGGACTGCGTCTGCATGGACGTGGGCGCATCCACCGGTGGGTTCACCGACTGCTTGCTTCAGCGCGGCGCCGCCCGCGTGTTCGCGGTTGACGTAGGCTATGGGCAGCTCGCTTGGAAGCTGCGCAGCGATCCGCGCGTCACCAACCTGGAGCGCACCAACATCCGGGCGTTGACCGCCGCCGCCGTGGACGCGCCCATCTCATTCTGCGTCGCCGATTGCTCGTTCATCTCGTTGTCCAAAGTCCTGCCCCACGTGGTTCCGTTCCTGGCTGAGGTCGCCGAGCTCGTGGTGCTGGTCAAGCCGCAGTTTGAGGTCGGTCGGGAGAGCGTGGGCAAGGGTGGGGTGGTGCGCGATCCGCGCGCTCGTGCGCAGGCCATTGCGGCGATCGCCACCGTGGCCGTGGGTCTTGGGTTTGAGGAGAGGGGAGGGGTCGACAGCGAGGTGCACGGTCCCAAGGGCAACGTGGAGCACTTGCTGTGGCTCGGGTGGGCTACTTGATCGGGGTGGCCTTCAGCGCAGCCTTGCCGTTCTTTACGTAGACTTGGAAGCGCACGCTTCGACAGCCATAGCGCGACATCAGCGTCTTTTTGTTCTGCTCGAGTCGTCGGACGAACCGCGACAGGGTCAGGCCGTCGGTGTCCTCCTCGCACTCCTCTTTGGTCTTCACGAACTGCTCAAACAGCTTCTGGAAGTACTCCTGGTCCGGGTTGGGTGCGTCGGAGACTTCCGCTTTCTTCGGGGCGGTCCCGGGCGTCGTCGGCGCCTGGTGAACAAAGGGGTTGGGCCCGTCCGTGCTGGCGCGGCGGAGCAATTGCGGACTCATCTTCCGCACGGCGGTGTCGGCGCGGGCTGCGGGTGGCTGCGCCGGCTTGGGGACCGCTCCCCGCCCTTTGAGCTTTTCGAGCAGCGACTCCGGGCTCAGCGCGTCGTTGAGTGCGGACTCCGCGCTGGGCGCGGTGGACGCAGCGAGCGCTTGGATGAAGGCCTCGTCGTTTCGCGAGACCTCAGCTGTGTCGACCTCAGAGGGCTCCTCGCTCGCCCCCATGATGGCCGCCTGCGCTTTGGCGATGGCGGACTCCTCAAGCGGGTCCTCGTCTGTCATCTCTGTGCTTGCGAGCGCCTTCATGACGCTGAGGTCGTCCACGACGGTGGATTGGTCACCGCCTCCGCTGTGCACGCGGGTGGCGTCCCCCGTCGCTGAACCCTCGGAGTCCAGGGGCCGGTTGAGGTCGTCGGCGCCGTCCAGAACCCGCGTGGCCTCGAGTTCAGGCTCGGGCTCGTGCGCCGGCTCCTCCTCGGCGACGGCGGCCGGGGGCGGGGGCGTAGGGCCGCGGCCGGGCCGGCCCAATCCGCCATTGGCAATCAACTGAACCAGCTCGTCGCTCGACATGTCGAGAGTGGAGTCCTGGACGGCGGGGAGGAGGTCGGCCGAAGGCAATGATGCGGCGGCCTGGGCGGCGATGAGGGCCAGGTCTTCGGAGTCGTGGTCGTCATCATCCAGGATGCTGACTTCCTCCAGGTCGTCCTCGACAGCCTCGAGCCCTACGTCGAGCAGCGCCGGCTCGGCTTCCTCCACGGGAGGTTCTGGCGGTGCGGCCACGTGCGAGACGCGCACCGGCACAGGGCGCGGCCTGGAGGCGACCGAGTCCGACGTGGTCACTGGTACAGGCTGAGGGGCTGGTGGTACGGCGTCCTGGAGGTACTCGGGGATTGGCGCCGCCTCAATCTCGCCGGTCAAGGTGGCAATCCCCGCGCGCTCACGTTCCAGGCGCTTTCGGAGGCCGATGAGAATGGAGTTGAGCTCCTTGGCCAGGTCGAAGTAGGTCCCCTGGAACGCACGGACGTCCAGCTCGCCGGTCTCGATGTGCTTGCCGACCTCGCGCAGCTGAGCCACGACCTTGCGCGCAGGTCGCTGGTGCTCGTTGTTCATCAAGAGCCAGCCGATCAGGAAGAGCACGATGAAGCAGAGTACCGGCAGAACGATGGGAGTCCCCTCGTCGCCGGCCTCGGGGTCCAGGTTGTAGGCGGCCACGGCGAGCTTGATGACATCATTCTCTGTCACTGCTCGCTGGCCGACGATGACAATGCCGAGGTCGGATTTGGTGTCACCATCGCCAATGGCAGACACGAGGCGCGCAAGCTCGGTGCTCCCTCCGATGGTCGTGAACTGCACCTGCGCGGTGGTGAGCTCCGACGCGCCCGGAAGCGAGGGGTTGCCGGAGATGGCGTTGATCACCATCGCCTGCGTCGCCGCATCACGGGCCGACGACCCAAGCGGGGTCTCCCCGTGGAACAGCGCAACGTGCACGCGCCGCCCGGGCTGTGCGACAGGGTCAGCGGCCCCCGAGATCCTCGCGATGACGGCGCCATCGATTGCGTCCCCGGTCAGCACCGCTCCCACCACCTTGCTGTCGGCGACGATGGGGGCGCCGGCGACAATGTCGACGCGTGTCCTGTGGGACCAGAACCAATCGCGGCTGTAGCCACGCAGGGCGTCTTTGACTGGGGGCAGGCCGGAGATGACGGTGCCCGTCTCCGGCGCGTTTTCGCCTACCGCGGCGATGATCTTACCGTCGGCGTCGATGACGAGGAGGAGATCCCGGTGGAGTTCGGCGGCGATGGCGTTCGCCACGGCGCTGACATCTGGGGCCGCGCTGTCGACCGGGAGGCCATCCTCGTCGACGACGGGGTTCATGGCGACTACCAGCCGGCGGTCAGCAGCAGCCTGGGCCGCGGCGGTGACCTGCTCGAAGCTGAGCACCTTCATCTCTGTCTGCGCCAGTCGATTGGCGCGGACAACGTCGGCGGCCAGATCGTCGACCTGGTCTTGGATGAACACCCGCGGGATGCTCACAGCCGTCACTGCAGCCAAGGTGGCAGCGGCGGCGAGCAATAGCAGATAGAACCCTGTCTTGAGCATGTCCTCTCCGACACTCAGCGACTGAAGGCGGCAAGGTCTTTGCCGGACAACAATGACTTGTTGGGCGTAAGGGCCCCGTTGGTGGCGACGGTCACCTCGCGTTCGAGGGTCACAACGTTCTCACCGCGGAAATACACGCGCATCGTGTAGGTGCCCGCGGGGACCGCGCCAAGATCAAATGACGCCTCGTTGTCGGAGGCTCGAGTCAGGCCTGAGTCGGCGACGACTCGCCCGACGATGACGTAGGTGGTGACGGACGGTGATGAACCGTCGCGGAAGATGTAGCGGCCCGGCTTGTCGAGTTTGACCTCGCCGGAGGACCCAGTGGAATCCAGGATTACCGGCTCCATGGCGCGCCCGACGACGTCCAGCTTCCACGGCGCGGGACCGCCGCTGGTGAAAGTGACCTGACTGCCGGGGGTGACCGCGACTGTAGGCGGATTGGTGCCGTACGCGGCGACCTGGACCTCTGCATCGCGCGCCTTGGACGCCTGCGCCGTGGTGCCGAGCAACACGATGTGCAGGTCCTCCAGGGGCATCAGCGGACCCACCGGCGCCGAGCGGAATCTCCAGAGGTGTCCCGTGCCGGCGGCATTGCTGGCGTGTTCCGGGACGTTGTCGAACAGCAGCATTCCCTGGGTCGTGCCGACCGATTGGGCGCTGACGGGGCTGGCGTTCAGCGTCCAGATCGCGGCCACGAGTGCCAGTCCGACGCCGATGCCGAGTCTGTGACCCATTGCCCCTCCGAGTGTGTTCAAATCTGCTTTGCGATCATACCCCATCGCGCCGCATACCGCTAGTTTCAACGGCGACGGAACCACCAACTCGATCGCGTCACTGCAGTGCCGCACCCGCAGGACGACTCGGGCAGGCCGTCCGCCGGCACCAATCCGAACGCAGGGAACCGCTCGGGGCCGGCCTCTTCGGCGGCGTCAAACGGGGCGTCCGTGTCGGCGCCTCCGGGTTCGCGCGTGTCGTCGCCGGCGTCGCGGGTATCGTCCTGTTCCGTTGCGTCGACGCCGGCGTCTCGACCGGCGTCCGGGACCGGGCCGGTGTCTTCACCCGGTGCGGTGACCTCCTCGAGCAAGACCGAGGCCCAGACATCCTCGCCGACGACGACGGTGACGGTCTTGCCCGCAGGTTGAAAGCCGGAGGCCGTCGCGTCGATCCGGTGCTCGCCGGGTGGGGTTCCCCGGTACTCGAAGTAACCCAGCTCGCTGACCTGTTGAGGCGCTGCGCCGTCGAGTGTCACCGTCGCGCCGGGGACAGGTATCTCGGCCTCAAGGTCGTCGCCCTGCCGCACGTACCCGCGCACCGTTCCGCCGGTGGGGGCGTCGGGCCCGAAGTTCCGCACGTCGAGGTTCGGTTGGTAGTGGTTGAGGATCTCCAGGTAGCTCTGTCCGGCGGCGGCGCGCTCGAGCCCGCCCCATTGGCAGATGCCCCGCACCAGGCACCTATCGGCGCCGGGAAGCTGCGGGTTGTCCTGGTGGGCGGCGCAGTCGTTGTGGCCGCACCACTGGCCCACGCACACCTGGCTGAGGCCCGCGTCGGAGACGTAGTCGTCCTGGTACTCGGGCCACGTGCTGTGTCGTCCGCAGCTGGCGGCGTACTCAAATTTGTCGAACTCGTCGTCCGTCCCCTTGCGGATGAGCACTTCGCCGGCGGTCTCGGCAACGAGGGCTTCGATGTACGGGTCCCGGTCGTCCACATAGCGCTGGTTGCACGCTGTGTCGTCCAGATCGTAGTTGGCGTTGTCGCCGCGGACGACGAACCAGAGGGCGTACGTCCGCGCCGCCACTGCGAAGGCCTTGAAGACCTCGCGCGCGCTGTCCTGGCCGGTCTGCGCACTCTTGAAGACGCGGATCTCGCCGTAGAGCACGCCCTCGACGTACTCTTCGATCGGGACCTCGTCCACGCGCTGCACAGGGTTGTCCCGGCACGTCCCTGCAAACCGTCGGCCGACCCGGATGACCGAGGGAAGGCGCGCTGGCATGGTCAGTTCGATGGCGTCAGGGTCGATGTTGCGAGCGCGCAGCCAGTCACTGACGAAGGCAGCCCCGCCCCCGGCGGTCCGGGGGTGCGAGGATGGGAAGCCAACGGGGTTGGAGACCGTCGGCAGGCGCTCAGACAGCGGGAGGTCGAACACCCACGCCGTCGCCGGCCAGGTGGCGTCCGTGTCCGCAAACTGCCGCGCCAGGATCGAGCGTGCTGTCGCCCCGGTCCGCTCGTCCTGGGCGTCGATCAGCAGGGTGTATTCCCCCGCCGGAAGCTCGATCGTGTACTGGCCGGACGCATCCGTCCACGCGGAATCACCGGTCTCCAGCACGGTCACTTGCGAGGCGGGCAGCGGCGCGCCCGTGGGCGCGTCGCGCACGGTGCCGGCGAGCCGGGCCTGCGCAGTCGCGGTGCCGGTCCACGCCACCAGGGCCACCACTGCCAGCATGGACCCGAGAAGAAAACGTGGGGTTTTCATGTGCTCACCGGAAAGTGTGGACGATGGTGAATGATTGCCCGGCCCTGAGGTTCACCGGGCGCCGATGTGTCTGCCCGGTCTGCGACTTGAGCCGCACGACGTAGCGTCCCGGACGCATCCGGTATTTCTTGAGCGGGGTCGTGCCGATCTTCCGGCCGCTGACGTACACGTGCGCAAACGGCACGGCGTTCACGGTGAGGTACGCGACCGCCTTGCGCTTGAGGTTCGCTTTGACCACCACGCTCTTGCTGTCGGCGACGACGGTCTGCGTGTCCGGTTCAAAGCCGACCTTCTCCACGCGGATCTCGTACTCGCGACCCATCTCCAGCGTGATCTGAAACGGCTCCTTGGGACCCGCGTGCGCCCCCGTGATGGCCTCTCCGTCAATGAAGACTTTGGACTTGGGCTCGTTGGCGTAGACCAGCAGGTCGGGGCTCTGGACATTGTCTGCGGCGTCGGCACCGCCGGCGTCGGGCACGGCGGCGACCGGGGGCCCGCCTGCGTCTGTCCCTGCGATGGGGGTCGCCACAGCGACCACCTCGATCACCGCGTGGAAGCTCAGCTGCTCATCGGCCTTCATGCTGAACGGCTGACGATGTACGACCTCGCCGTCCCTCAGCAGCGTCAACTCGTGCTCGCCGATGCCAACACCCTCGACGCGCGCGGGCGTCTGGCGGTCCAGCTCAACGCCGTCGAGCGCGATGGGCAGGCCTTGCGGGTTGGAGTCTACGAGCAGGGTCCCGGTCGCCGCCCGCTCGGCGCTGGGCTGCGAGGGCAGCGCGATCATGCGCACGACAATGGCGGACACCGCGACGATCGTCAGGATCATCACGCCAATGCCGATGACCACCAATGGCACGCTCACCCACCGCCGCGGGGGCGCCGGCGGCGTGCCCAGGCCCGGCGTCTGCGTGCGCGTCGGTCCCAGATTGAGGTTCAGGTCCGCCAGGACGAGCGATTGATCGATGGTTGGGTCCGCGTCCACGTCGCTGTCTGCGGCCTGCGTGGCGGTCCTGCTCATGGGCTCCAGCGGCGTCCCATGCGCGGCTGGAGCGGGCACCTGCAGGCGATCCATCGTTGGCATTGGGGCCGGT
>CALBXO010000139.1 GCA_937890335.1 uncultured Pseudomonadota bacterium
TCGCTATTATGGGGGCCGAGCGTCCGAGATTCAAGCCAAGGTCATCGCAGCGGCGAGGCGCGGAACACGGCAAGCGCGTGGACGGCGTCACCGACGAGGCGATGAAGATCCTGCTCGACTACCCGTACCCTGGCAACATCCGCGAGCTTGAGAACATCGTGGAGCGCATGGTGACCCTCGAGACCAGCGAGTGGCTCGGCATCGACGGGCTTCCCTACCATATGATGCAGACCCAGAGCTTCAACGCTCTGGCGGACGACATGGACATCCCGGAAGAAGGTCTGGAACTGGAAACGATGGTCGAGCGGCTGGAACGGAATCTGCTGCGCAAGGCCCTCAGACGCACGGGGGGCATCCGCAAACAGGCGGCCGACCTCCTCGGAATCAGCTTCAGGAGCATCCGCTACCGGCTGGACAAGTACGATCTCAACGACGAGGACTTCACGTGAACGACGCGAAACCCAAGACAGACCCACGGCGCCGCCGCGGGTTCACCCTCACCGAGCTGATGATCACGGTGGCCATCGTCGCCATTCTGGCGTCCATCGCCATCGTCGGCTACGGAAAGTACATCCAGGACGCTCGCATCTCCGAGGGCAAGAACATGATGGGCACCATCCTGTTCGCGCAGACGGACTATGCGACGATCAACGGCGGCGACTTTGCCTCGTGCGCGCGCACACCGGGTGACCCGGAGCCGGGCCCGACGCAGAAGAAGGCCTGGGCCACCAACTCCTGCTGGACGACGCTGGGTGTCAGTCCAGGCTCCAAGGCCGTCAGCTTCCAGTACGAGACGCGTGGCGGCACCGGAAACTGCGCACCCCCATCCTACGCCCCGTATGCGTGCTCGGGAATCACCGGAGGCACGTGGTGGTGGGCCATGGGGCGCAACGGGAAATGGAGCGTCTACGTCAACAGCGCCAACCGCGAGCCCTGGGAAGTCGAGCGCTGAGCGCTCCTTCCGCGCCAGTATGTGACAAAGATCGTCACCCTCGCCGTGCTGCGCGCCGATCCGCTGACAAAGATCGTCACCCCACACCTGCTCCCGTGTACGACAGCGTGATCCACTGTGCCACCCCAGCCCTCTCCCCCAATGCGTAAACACACCAACCAACGCCGTCGGTCACGATCTCCAGCAAGAAAACGTAAGAAAGAACCCGCTGCGTACGCAGAGCTGGCACAGCCGCTGCACTAGCGGTGTCACGGTTCAGCAACGCAACAACCCAACCAGTCCAACGGAGGACAACATGCTCAAAATGAAGAAAGGATTTACCCTCATCGAGCTCATGATCGTCGTCGCGATTATCGGAATTCTCGCGGCGATCGCTATCCCGGCGTTCATCAAGTACGTCAAGCAGAGCAAGACCTCTGAGGCCGGCCTCAACCTCAAGACCCTCGCGGATGGCGCGGCGCAGTACTACGAGGTTGACCACTACACCACGACGGGTATTCCGGTTCCCGAGAAGCAGTTCCCGACCACTGACCACACCTTTGGTCAGACCGCCCAGGCCAAGAACCCGGCTGCTATCCCCAAGGGCACCAAGCACCCCGTCACCCAGGCTGAGTGGAACGCCGAGCCTTGGAAGAGCGCCAAGTTCGCCATCTCCAAGCCGCACTACTACCGCTACCGCTACCAGCCGTCCAACGTCGCCAACGCGAACGACAAGTTCTCGACCCGCGCGGAAGGTGACCTCGACGCTGACGCCACGTCCAGCCGCTTCAACGTGAACGGCGAGACGAACAAGAACGGTGAGATCCTCATCACGCCGGTCTTCCTCACGAACAACGCTGACGAGCTCGAGTAAATCGACTCCTCTTGGTGACGACGAGCGCCTCCGCCCTGCGGGGGCGCTTTTCGTTTTTCTACCTACCAACGCGCTTTACGATCCCCTGTTCCAGTGGCACGATGCGCGGCATGGAGGACAAGTGAACCCGCGCACACACGGCAAGCAGACCGGATTTACGCTCATTGAATTGATGATCGTAGTGGCGTTGATCGGTATTCTCGCAACCATCGCGGTACCGACGTTCACGCGCTACCTGGCCCAATCCAAGACCACCGAACCACGACTCATGCTCCGGTCCATGGCCGACAGCGCCGTCGGGTACTACCAGGTCGAGCACTACGACGAGGGCGGGCGACCGGTCGCGGCGCTCATGTTTCCGACACGCAATTACTCGGAGCTCGACTCCGACGTCAGCATTGTGCCGGAGACCGTGCCGCCAGGGACCAAGTATCCCACGACCCCGGACGACTGGGCCGGCTCGCCGTGGGCGGAGATGAAGTTCCGTATCGCCCGGCCGCACTACTACCAGTACCGCTACCGCCCGGTGAACTTTCCCGACTTTGGGGATAGCTTCACCTGCCGGGCAAAGGGCGACACCGACTCCGACGGGATCCAATCGGATTTCCGGATCTACGGTGAGGCAAATGAAGCTGGGCTGCTGCGCATCTCCGGCATGATCATCGCCGACCCGAGCAACGAACTGGAATGACCGCGCGAAGCGCTCAAACCGCCCTCTGCATCGGACTGTCCGTTGCTTTCGTGGGAATCGCGGCGCTGACGCACCGCGGCGCTACCGCCACCCAGCGCACCGAAGCGGAAGCCGACACCGTCCCGCTGGAGTACCTCCCCTCGCGCACCGCTGTGCTCGGGCTGTCGCTGGGCCACCGGCCGGCATTGGCCGATTGGTTCTGGGTCCGCGGCGCGCTGTATTTCGCAGGCGAGATCGAGGAGCGAAACCGCTTTGAGTGGCTCGGGGAGTACCTGGACCTGGTCATCGCCCTCGATCCGCAGTTCGTGGACATCTATCGCTGGGGCGGGACGGCGTTCATCCTGCGGACCAAGAGCGTCAGCCTCTCGGACGTGCAACTGGCCAACGAAATCCTCGAACAGGGAGCGGAGCGCTTCCCCGACAACTGGCAACTACCCCATATGGCGGCGGCCAACTGCTCTTACTACATCATCGATCCGAGCCCGGAGGACGCAGAGGTCCTCGCCGCATGCCGCCGCAAATTTCTCAACATCGCCGCCTGGCGGCCCGGCGCTCCCTTCTACATCGCGCTGACACTCAGCGCGCTCGAGGAGGGCGACAACGACCGCTATTGCGACCTTCTGGTGGACGCCTATTTCTCCCACGCCACCGATCCTGTGATGCGACAGCAGGTCGAGCGGCGCATGAAGGGCGGACTGTGCGCCGGCGCCATGAACGCCCAGACGCTGGGCGACTACCAGGAATCCTTCGACTACGTGTGGCTGCGCACGCACCCGTACCTCGATCCCGACCTCCTCGTGCACGTCACCAATATGGCGGACTACGCGCCGCGTGAGATGAGACCATGACCCAACCCACTGAAGCCTACGCGCCTCTGCGCGGAAAGCGCATCATGATGTCCGGGGGCGCAGGCTTCATCGGAACATCCCTCATCGGCCAGCTTGTTCAGGAGAACGAGATCGTCGTCCTCGACAACCTGCGCCGAAACGCGCTTGAGGCGTTTCCGTTCAAGGATCACAAGAACATCAAGCTCATCGTGGCCGATGTCCGGGACTACGCCGCCGTTCGCGACGCGATGACGGGCTGCAGCCACGTCCTGCACCTGGCGAGCATCGCCGGCGTCGACACCGTGCTCAAGCGCCCGGTGGAGACCATGGAGGTGAGCCTCACCGGCACCATGAACATGCTCCGGGCGGCCAACGAGATCGGCAACATCGAGCGCTTTGTGGACTTCTCCACCAGCGAAGTCTTTGGACGCTATGCGTACAAAGTCAGTGAGGGGGACATCACCTCCCAGGGCGCGGTGGGCGAGGCGCGCTGGACGTACGCGGTCAGCAAGCTGGCCACCGAGCACCTCTGCCACAACTACTACCGACAATATGGGCTGCCCACGGTCGCAATCCGCCCCTTCAACATCTTTGGCCCCGGACAGGTGGGCGAGGGTGCCATCCACCACTTTGTGGTACGCGCGGTCAGCGGCGAGCCCCTGTACGTCCACAACGACGGGGCGCAGATTCGCTCGTGGTGTTACATCGACGACATCGTCAACGGCGTCCTGCGCTGCCTCGTCCGCGACGAGGCCGTCGGCCACAGCTTCAACATTGGAAACCCGCGCGCCACGCTCACCATCTACAACCTCGCCGTGGAGGTGAAGCGAGCCGCCGGATCGGACTCACCGATCGTCTTCAAAGACTGGCCCCACCCCGACGTGGAGCTGCGCATCCCGGACATCACAAAGGCGCGCACGTTGCTGGAGTTCGAGCCAAAGGTCGAGCTCGACGAGGGGCTCCGGCGCACCATCGACTGGTACCGCGCCAAGATGGAGGGCTGACGCGGGTATGACGGAGGTCATCAAAGCGGACGGCCTGGCCAAGACCTACCGCATCGGGTTCTTCCGGAAGCGCGTCGAGGCTCTGCGCAGCGCCACGTTCACTGTGCGCGAGAACGAGATCTTTGGGCTCATCGGCCCCAATGGCGCTGGCAAGACCACCACCATCAAGATCCTCACAGGCCTCGTCGCCGCCGACCGCGGCTCCGCCACCCTGCTGGGTCGTCCCATCGGCGAACCCCTGGCCCGCAAGAACCTCGGCTACCTGCCGGAGGGCCCCTACTTCTACGACCATCTGACGGTCCCCGAGCTGCTCGATTTCCACGGCACCCTATGCGGCATGTCCAAGGCGGAGCGCCGCAAGCGCGCCGACGAGCTCATCGAGCGCGTGGGCCTTTCGCACGCGCGGGACCGCCCCATCCGCAAATTCTCCAAAGGCATGCGTCAACGCGCAGGACTGGCCAGCGCCCTGCTCCACCGGCCCAAACTGGTCATCCTCGACGAACCGCAGTCCGGACTGGATCCCATCGGGCGCGCGGAGATCACGCGGCTGATTCGGGAGCTGAAGGACGAGGGTTCGAGCGTCTTTTTTGCCAGCCATATTCTGCACGACGTGGAGCGCGTCTGTGACCGCGTGGCGGTGATGATTCAGGGCAGGGTCGTGGACGTCGGGCGGCTGGACCAGCTGCTGGAGACCAAGGTGCTCGAGATTGAGATCGTCACTGAGGGCGTCGCAGAGGAGCACCGGGCGGAGTTGGAGGCGACGGGAATGACCTGGCACGCCGCCTCCCCCGGCGCCCCCGTGAGACTGTCTGGAACAGACCCGGTTGCCGCGCAGGCGGCGCTCGCGCTCGTCGTCCGGCGAGGCGGTGCCATCCGCCGCTACCAGGAACACCACGAGCACCTGGAAGACCTCTTTGTGCGTCGCGCGACGGAGGGCACATGAACCTCCAGCACCACGCGGTCTGCATCGGCTCCATCGCCAAGAACACCTTCAAGGAGGCCATCCGAGACCGGATTCTTCACGGGATCGTGCTCCTGGCCGTGGCGCTCGTACTGCTCAGCATCGCGTTTGGACAGCTCAGTGTGGAGAACGACGCCAGGGTCATCCGTGATCTCGGGACCACGTTCACCAGCCTCATCGTTGTCACGGTCGCGATCTTCAGTGGGGTCAGCCTCCTCCACAAAGAGATCCACCGGCAGACCATCTACACCATCGTCACCAAACCCGTGTCGCGCTGGGCGTTCATCGTTGGCAAATACCTGGGCCTGGTGCTGACCCTCGGCGCCGTAGAGGCCGTCATCGGCTTGGTTCTGTGCGCCATCATCCTGCTGCGCGGCGACCCGTTGCATGTGGTGCTCTTCCAGTCGCTGCTGCTCTCACTGATGGAGGGCGCGCTCATCGCGGCTGTGGCCACGCTGTTTTCCAGCTTTTCCACACCGTTTCTGTCGGGCCTGTTCACGGTCGGCGTGTTCCTCGTAGGGCGGCTGCGAG
>CALBXO010000140.1 GCA_937890335.1 uncultured Pseudomonadota bacterium
AGCATCAATGTCTTCTTTGTGGATCAATTCGCCATCGAAGGCGGCAGCGTCCTCGGGGTCTCCGCGGGATTGCCCGGCGCGGCCGGTTTCCATGGAGGCCGGGGTTCAGGCCTGGTCTTTGCGGCCAGCGTGCTGCGCGACCCAGTGCTTCTCGGGCATGTCCTGGCGCATGAGGTCGGGCATTATCTGGGGCTGTTTCATACCAGCGAGCAGGGCGGTGGGCGCTACGATCCGCTGGAAGACACGCCGCGCTGTGAGGCCAGCCAGTGGCGAAACGCCGGTGGTTGTCCGGACATCACCAACTTGATGTTCCCCTACGCCGGACGCAGCCACACCGAGATCTCCGCCTCGCAGGGGGCCGTAATTCACGCAAACCCACTGGTGAAATGAAGCCCGAGAGTGGTCATTGGCTCGAGCAGGAGGGGTGGGCGCGCGCGTCCACGTTCGCGTTCTTCCTGGAGTACCAGCTTCCCTTCTTCAACCTGTGCACGTCGGTGGAGGTCGGGCCCACGCTGACCCGCTGCCGGGACAACGGAGCCAGCTTCTTCCTGGCGGCGTGGTACGCGTGTCTGCGCGCAGCCAACGAGACGGAGCCGTTCCGGCACCGGGTCCGGGATGGGCGCGTGTGGGTACACGACGAGCTGTTTGTTGGCACGACGGTCCTTCGCGACGACGAGACCTTTGGGTTCTGCTACCTGCCGAGCGCGGGGAGTTTCGCCGAGTTCGCGCGGGGCGCGGACGCCATCTTGTCCGAGTTTCGGCGAGGCGAGCGCGTGTTCGACGCGCTCAGTGACCGAGACGATCTTCTCCATGGCTCGGTGATTCCGTGGGTGGACTTCACCTCCATGTCACACGCCCGCCGCCTGCCCATCCCGGATTCGGTGCCCAAGCTGGCAATGGGCAAGTACACGCAGCGGGACGGCGGTGTCCGCATGCCGGTGTCAGTCGAGGTCCACCACGCCGTGGTCGACGGATTGCACGTCGGGCGCTTCCTGGAGCGGCTCCAGGCGCTGCTGATGGACCCGGACTGGATCGTCTGAACCTGGCCGTCCGAAGCCTCGGCCTGGTCGTCAGCGCTCTGGATATGCCTACTGCGCGCCGCGGCGCCTGCGCGTCTCGTCGGCAAATTGTTGAATCTGTTCCGAGATTGCCGGGGCGACGGATTTGAGCGCCTGGGCCGCCGCTGCGAGATGGTCCGGCACGTCCTGCGGGAGCAAACGATCCGGCGCCAGTGTCGGCATCAATTCCTGAAGGCAGCGCTGCGCAGCCTCGGCGTCGTGGCTGCGCGCTTCAAGCTCGATCATGGCGGCCAGACCGCTGCTCACAGCGCTCTGCGCATGCGGCAACCGCGACCCCTCGACCAGCGCTGGAACCAACCGGGCGCGGGCGGCCACCAGATCTCCCTCGAGGAGATCGGTCGACGCCAGGTTGATGGCGACGATGACCGCGTAGGGAGATCCCATCCTGTCGAGGTCGCGGTGGACTCCCTCGTACAAGGTCCGCGCGGTGGCCAGGTTGCCCGCGGCCCGCTCCACCTCGGCCAGCGAGTTGCGCACGGAGATGCCGGGACCGATCGAGTTGCTCGCGGCCACCAGCAGCATGGCCTGGTGCAGGTACCTGCGCGCATCCTCCAACTTGCCCCGCGCGATGGCCACGTCGCCGAGGCTCTGCGCGGCGCGAAGCCTGACCCGATCGTCGGATGCGGGGGACTCGACGACCTGGCGGTACCAGCGCTCGGCGCGCGTCAGGTCGCCGCGAAAGTAGGCTACGTCACCAAGGCCGTTGTGGATGCGCTGGGCAGCCAGATCGTCGGGCGGCCCCTCCAGGATCGCGCGTTCGTACCGGGCCTCGGCTTCGTCGTACCGACCGCGCCATTTACAGGCCTGTGCGCACGCGGTCTGCGCCGCCCGTCGGACGCCTGGATCCAGATCCCGGAGGAGCATCTCGTCGAGGAGGGCAACGACGGAGTCGATGCGCGCATGGTCTCGCCGGTGAATGACGCAGCGTACCGTCAGCGTGGTGATCTCGGCGAGCAGGTTGCGGTCCGGGGCCTGGTTCAAATGCGCCTGCGCGCGGTCGAGGATCGCCAGCGACTCGGAGATGTCTCCATTTTCGTATTGGGCGTCCGCCGCGCGAATCAGAGCGCGGACGCCACGCGCCACGTCTCCCGCACCGCACAAGTGCGCGCCGATTCGCTCGAGCAGGGACAGCGTGCGGACCTCCGCTGCCGCGAGCACGCTGGCGCAGATGGCGTGGTGGTGAGCCAATCTTCCACCCCGGGCGGCGGCCCGCCATAGCGATTTGCACAGAATCTGGTGGGCCAGCAAGAGGCCATCCGGCGTGTGTTCGGCCAGGCGGGCGTTGACGAGCGCCGGGATCAACCCCGTGGGTATGCTGACGCCAGCCCTCGCACACACACGGCCTGCCATTGCGCGGTCACCACCTGACGACCCAGGACCGCGGCCAACTCCAGCGCAACACGACCGTCTGTGCCGGCGGCCTCCAGGGCACGCTCCACCTTCTCCTCCCACACCGCGTGGAGGTCGTCGGGCAGGTCCAGCCGCCCCCCGTCGCGGATGGCGAACCCGTCTGCGTCGAGGACCAGAAGGTCCCGCGCCACCAGGTCCCCCACCAGCTGAACCGTAAACAGCGGGTTGCCATGCGTGTGATCCACGATGGCGGTGGCCAGTGCCGGGGCGAACCCGAGGAGTAGCTGCACCAGCTCCTTCTGGTCCGAGCTCGGCAGCGCGGGTATGTCGATGCGCGTGGTCTGGTCGAGCCCCGCCAGCTCGGTGAGCATCAACCTCGCGATCGGCGCGTCCATCAACGCCTCGTCCTGCGCGGTGAACAGAAACAGCGCAGGGACCGGCGAGCGATGTTTGACCACGTGTCCGGCCAGGGCGATGAGGTCGACGCCCCATTGTACGTCGTCGCCCCAGATGATCGCGGGGCGGTCTCTGGTCAGGCCAGCCAACAGGCCGCGCAGCGCTGCCATTCGCTCGTTGACGTCCTCGTACCCTCTCGCCGGGGCGCTCTCGCAGGCGAGCGCGGCGACAGCGTCCACCACCCATGGGTCGGCGCTGGGTCCGACGGCGGCAGCCACACGTTCACGCGTGGACTCCAGGTCCAGACCGCGCGTCCGCAGAGTCTGTCGCAGCAGCCGCTGCGGGCCGGACCACGCTGCTGCGGACGGCTCGTGGTGGGCGTGCAGCGCCCTGGCACGTCCCAACTCCACCGCTCTGCGGCACGCCCAGCGCGCAATATGGGTCTTGCCGACCCCGGCAGGGCCACGCAGAACGAGCACCCGAGCGGTTCCGGTGGCTTCCACCTCGCGCAGGGCTTCGTCGATGGCCGTGGCCGCCTCCGCGCGGCCGACCAGCGGCACGTCGCGCACGTCGTAGAGGCCGCGGCCCACGCCCCATAGCCAACGACCGCGTGGCTGCGCTGCCGGCACCCACTGCGCAGGCGGCAGCTCGACGCCGGTCAGTCTCGCCAGTGCCTGGTGGGCCGTCGGAGCGTCCGGATAGCGCTGGCGCGGGTCCTTCGCGGCACAGCCCTGGATCCAGGTCCACAGACTCGCCGGCGCGCGAACGTCCGGGCCAAAGGGGGGCAGCTCGTCCTGATGATGCGCTGCCGCCAGCCAGTGAACCGCCGACATCCCCGTCCGCTCCCCTGGGTCGAAGGGCGGGCGTCCGCACGCGAGGTACCACGCGACGATCCCCAGAGAGTAGAGGTCGGTCCACGGTCCAAAGTCCCGCCATCTGGCCGAGAATTGCTCCGGCGCCATGAAGTGAGGCGTCCCGGCGACCACGCGCTCTTCCGACGCGTCGCGCAGCGCGTACGCCAGCCCAAAGTCCGTGAGCTTCACGCTCTCCAATTTGCCCTTGTTGAGCGCGATGAGAATGTTGGCCGGCTTGACGTCTCGGTGAAGAACGTCCCGCGCGTGCGCGTGCGCCAGGCCCTCCAGCGCAGCCTCGAGAATCCGGGCAATCGCGCCCCACGGGCCGGGGCGCGTCCAGCGCTCCAAGGACCGTCCGGCCACATACTCCATCGCGAGCCAGGGCCTCTGGTCGGTGACGCCGGTGTCGTAGACGCGGACGATCCGCTCGCTGTCGAGCGCGGCAACAGCTCGCACCTCACGGCCGAAAGCCTCGACGGCGTCAGCGCGCCTGGCTGCGCGGCTGTGGAGAAGTTTCATCGCGACGTCGACGCCCTCGGCGCGGTGTTTGGCTCGCCAGACCTCGCCCATTCCCCCCTCGCCAATCCTGGACTCGAGGCGAAATGCACCCAGGTCCACGCCTGGGGCCAATGGTTTCTGGGTCGTCATTCCGTCGGCTCGTGAAAGCGATTGCCACCCTTGAACTGCGTGCGATCGGAGCACTCGTCGGAGTCGGGCGGGCACGCGATCCGCACGTGCATGTGGTCGTCGTGGCCCTCGGTCCCGCGGGGCTGTGACAGAAGGCGCATCGCGGCGTCGATGGTGGATTTGGGGGCCTTGGCGGCCCGAGCGTGGTCAATCAAGCGCCGCTCGACTGCGGCGGAGACAAAAACATGCTGCACGCTGACGGGCTTGAAGCGCATGGCGGCCTCGACGATTTCCCAGGTGCACGCCGCGTCCAGCGCAAGGCCCAGGTGAGCGGCTTGGGCCTTGTTGTCGAGCAACACGAAGTCCGGCGGCAGCTGCGGTTCCCCTGCCTTGTCCTTGTAGCAAAACGCCAGGTCCACGTCGCGGCCGCTCTGGTGGCTTCGCGAGTGCCGGATGGGGCCGCCCTCCGGGGCGGAGAGGTTGCCAACGAGGAGAGTGCGGTCCTTGGCGGCCAACGCGGCTCCAATCTCAGCGACGAGGTCCACCAGCTCAGCTGTGCCGTAGCCGAGTCCACGCCCACGGTGTGCGGTGAGAACTTCGAATCCGCGCCCGGAGGTGGGCAGCGGGCGAGCGTTGACGAGGGTACCGTTGATCGGGGTTCCCACAGACCTTGGACGAGCGACCGCAGCGGGACTCACGTCCGCCGCCGCCGTCGGGCCCGCGTCCGTGGTTACGACCGCGCGCGCGTTGTCTTTATCGCCCACGTTGCGTTGGCCGACGGCGTACACGAGGCCGCCGGCGATGAGTGCACCGACGGCCAACGCGGTCGGCATGACCCAGGCACCGGTCGATCTACGAGTGTTCTGTCTCTCTTCCACAGGCTGACTATACCCGGTTTCTGTCGCGCCGGTCCTCTCCCGGCGGGCGTAGGGCAAAAGGCTGCGTCCGTGAAAAAAACAGTGACTTCGCCCGGATTTTGGACGATAGGCAGTCTGCGCCTTCAGGCGCTCTGGGTTGGTGTGCTCATGGACTACCTGGTTCACGTTGCGTACGTGCTCTATCTGCTCTCGTACTCCGTACGGGACATCATGTGGTTGCGGATACTGACCATCGTCGCGTCGGTGCCGCTGGTGCCCTACTACTACTTTCAGCCCAAGACCCTGTGGGCGCCGATGATCTGGCTCGGCGTGTTCATGGTGGTGAACCTGCTTCAGCTGCTGCTCGTGCTGCGGGAGCGTCGTCCGGCCGCGATGTCAGCCGAACAGAGCCAGCTGCACACGGGCCTCTTCGCGGAGCTGTCTCCGCGGGACTTCCTTCGGCTGTTTGCGCTGGCGATGCCTCTTCCGCTCGTGCCGGGTCAGCGATTGTTGACCAGCGGAGACCCAGGTCCCGGCCTGACTTTGATTCGTGAGGGCCGGGCGATCTCCGTGCGCTCCGGCGTTCGGACCGCGGAGTTTGGACCCGACGACTTTGTGGGCGAGGTGGAGTTCGCGTTGAACCGCCGCGCCGAGTCGGACGTGGTGGTGACGGACGCGGGCGGGTGTCTGTTCTGGTCCTCCGCGGATCTCGAGCGCTTCTTCCGGGATCGGCCCCACGTGCGCGCCTCGCTGCACGTCAACGTCGCCCGGGCTCTCGTGGCACGAACCGAGCGCAACAGCGGGCTGCTCCCGCTGCGACCCGAGGTCACCAGCGTGTCCGTGCCGATGTCGCCGGGGCAACTGGAGCCC
>CALBXO010000141.1 GCA_937890335.1 uncultured Pseudomonadota bacterium
GGGCGCTTCCGCGGCCTGAGACTGATTCGTACGCACCTGAACGGCGACGCTCTCGGCCGCGAAGACCTCGCAGACCTGAGCAAACTACGCCTGGACGCACTGGTCTCGGTGGAGGTCGGCGGCGCCGGCTACCCCACGCAGTTCCATTGGGCGCACCTGGTCCCGGAGAACCCGGACGGTACTCTCTGGGAGCGGTACTCGGCGGACAGCGCTGCAGGCCTGGACGTCGACTTCATCGGGTTCATTGCCGAGCTGGAGGGGGAGTTCCAGCGGAAGGCGGACCGCCTCGTCTCCACCGGCGGCGAGCCGGCAATGCTGGTCTATGTCGAGCATTCTCAGACGCGCCCGGAGTCGATAGCGATTCCGGAGCTGCTGGAGTTGGCGCGCACGGCCGGAATCGAGATTCGTGAGGCCGTGGTTCAGCGACGGCAATCGCCGGATCCACGGTTCGTGGTGGGAAAAGGGAAGCTTGAGCAGATCGTCCTTTCGGCACTGCAGCAGGACGTGGAGCTGCTCATCTTTGGGTGCGATCTGGCGCCGCGCCAGATGCGGGCGATTACGGACGCGACGGAGCTGCGCGTGATCGACCGGACGCAGCTGATCCTGGACATCTTCGCCCAGCGCGCCCAGTCCCTGGACGGCAAGCTTCAGGTGGAGCTGGCGCAGCTCAAGTACACGCTGCCCCGCCTCATCGCCAAGAACACCGGCATGTCGAGGCTCGAGGGTGGAATCGGCGGCCGCGGCCCCGGTGAGACAAAGCTGGAGATCAACCGCCGCCGGGCCCACGATCGGATCCGGAAGCTCAAGGAGAAGCTGGGCAAGTTGAGCGCTTCGCGCACCAACCGGCGCGCTCGGAGGCAGCAGAACCGCGTCCCCGTCGTCAGCATCGTCGGCTACACCAACGCCGGGAAGTCCACGCTGCTCAACAAGCTCACCAACGCGAAGGTCCTCAGCGAGGACAAGCTCTTCGCCACGCTGGACCCGACGACGCGCCGGCTACGGTTTCCCGAGGACCGCGAGGTGGTCCTCACGGACACGGTTGGGTTCATTCACGACCTCCCAAAAGACCTCGTGGCCGCCTTCAAGGCGACCCTTGAGGAGCTTGAGGAGGCCGACCTCCTGCTCCACCTCGTGGACGCCTCGGAAGATGGTTTTGAGGACCGTGTGCGGGCGGTGAACAAGATCCTGGAGGACCTTGGTCTGGGACAGAAGGAGCAGGTCATGGTGTTCAACAAGATTGACCGGATCGACAAGGAGGAGGCGCTGGCGCGGGCTCACGAGTTCGACGCGTACGCCATCTCGGCGCTCGATGCAGCGACCACGCGAACGCTGCTCGAGGACATCGATCGGAAACTGTTTTTCACGGACCGTGCGACGCCGGCTGGTTGAGCTGGCCGCGCTGGTCGCGCTGGTCGCGCTCTGTGCTCCCGCCGTTGCCCAGCAGCGGGGTAGCGGACGATTGCGCCCGCTGGCGGCGCATGCGACCGCGGATCGCGAGTCCGTCATCCACGGACTCGATGTGGGGACAGACGGTGCGATGGCATCCCGAGTCGGCATGGTGTCGCTGTCGATTCTGCTGCCAGCGTCCAAAAACCCCATCATGCTGACCTTCGCCAGGCACCCGCGCCGGTCGGTGAGCAACCGTAAGCTCCGCACCTGGTGGGCCGCCGAGGTGTCCTCAGACCGGGCCAGTTGGCGCGATCTACAACGCGCGGGATCTACGATGGGCGGGCTCGAACGCGTAATCGTACCACCGCGACCGCGGGTGACCTGGCTGCGCTTGCGGGCACAATCGCGCGGGGCTCCGGCGGAATTGAGCAGCGTGGGACTCTATGAATTGGACCGCGGCACCGGGGATGTCTGGCTGGCGGTTGGCGCCTCCATCCAGGCCGACGCGATGGACCATGTGGAGTTCAAGCTCCTCCTGCAGGAGCGCCATGGCGCCGACCCGGTCCTCTTCAACCGGGCCGTGCCCGGCTGGACGAGCCAGAACCTGCGGGAAGCGTTGCCGAGACTCCTCGAGGAGTTCAGCGAAGTGAAGTACGTCGCAATTCACATCGGCGGCAACAACGTCAGCCACTCGCGCCCCTATCCAGGTGGCGCCGCCCGCCTTCGGGCCGACTTGATCGCCATCGTGGACATGGTGCAGGCGGCCGGGAAGCAGCCGGTCCTGGCCCGACTGAGCTACCGTCGGTACAGGACGAGGCCCGTCGTCGGGAGGGAAAGCCTTGGTTCAGGGCCCTACGTGGAGTCGATCTACGACCCCATCATCGAGACCGCGATGCCGCGGTTCTTTGACCATGGCCGCGGCGTCGGCGCCGTCGACCCGTATGGATGGTACCGTTCGAATCCAAGAGAGCTCGGCAGCGACGGCGTCCACCTGAACGCTGCGGGGCGGCGGAGTTGGACGCGGATTTGGGTGGACGGGGTTGGTCCGGCAGTTTATGGGCTTGCGCCACAGTGAGGGCGCCGCCGTGGATCAGGGCAGCGCGGTGCGAAGCGCCGGCTCGAACTTCTGCATGAGCGCCCGGCTCAGCCCCAGGTTTCCGCCACGGTCGGTGGCCACGGTCCAGAAGTAGCCGGTGTCCGGCAGCAACCGAGTGACGAACAGCGCCGTCTCCGTGCTCGTCATGATGCCTTGGGTCGAGTCGCTGAACCCCAGCGAGGTCAACGCGGCGTCATTCTTGACCAGCATGTGGCTGAAATAGGCGTCAATCGCGTCCATGTCGAGCTCCGAGTTGGAGCTGAGGCTGCCGATATTGGTGCCGTCTGCACGGTTCGTGACCGAACATGACAGGAAGCCAGGGACAGACGCGGCGACTTCGTTGAGAACCTCGATGAGATTGGTCATGGCTCTCAGTGGGGCAGTGCGAGTGAGAGGAGGGCGGCGTAGCGGCGCAGGACCACCCGCGCGATTCCGAGGTTCCCCTCCGCGGAGACTACGCACATATGAACGAACGGGGTCCCGGCCAGCGGCCGGAGAATGATGTTGTGAAGATCCGTGGACACGGTCACTTCCTCCAGGTCCGAGGCGGCGCCGTAGCCGTGCACAGCGTTGACGCACGAGTTCAGGAAATCGCAGTAGTACGCCGCCGCCGCCGCCGAGTCGTAGGAGTCGAGGGCGTGGAGGGTCGCGACGCCAAGGCCGTCGCCCCGGTGCACGATGTCCGTGGACACAAATCCAGGGATCTCGAACTGCATCCGGTCGAGCAGCTCATGGAGGCTGGCCGTGGGCGCGGTGGGCGGCAGGGGAGTCATGCGAGGTCCTTGCGGGGTGACCCGCAGCGACGGGCGCGCCGGCAGTCCGGCGTCGCCATTTCTGTGGTTGGGTACCGCTGCGGCCGGCGGCGGGGGCGGGGGCACAGGTATCTGCATCGGCATCGAAGCGGCCACGGGGACCCCAGGCAGCGAGCCACTGCCCGACTCGTTCCATGCGCTGCCGCTGTGCTGCGCGATGGGCGTGGCCCGCGCAGGCGCAGATGCGGTGCTTGATTGGCGCGCTCGAATCAGGCTGTGGGACACGGGCTCTGCGATGCTGGCCGCGGCGTGCTCGAGCTCCTCAATCTCGGCCAGCTCCTCGGCGCTGAAGAAGGCGACGGCGTGCTCCTCTTCCTCTTCCTC
>CALBXO010000142.1 GCA_937890335.1 uncultured Pseudomonadota bacterium
GCGTCGATCTGCACATCGGCACCTTGAGTAAAGCTGTGGGAGCGCTCGGCGGGTTTGCCGCGTGCTCGGGCCCCGTGCGCGAGCTGCTGCTCAATGTGGGCCGCCCCTTGGTCTTCTCCACCGCTCTCCCTGTGCCCATTGTCCGGGCCGCGCATGCCGCGTTCGACGTCGCGGATGACGAGCCCGAGCTCCTCCAGTCCCTCCAGGCCAATGTGGCGAGCGTCGCGTTGGCGCTCGGCCTCGCCGGGCACCAGACCCCGATCGTGCCGCTGGTGCTGGGCGGCGCCGAGGCGACCATGGCCGCCAGCAGCGCGTTGAGGCGGCGTGGGTATCATGTCACCGGTATCCGACCGCCGACTGTTCCGACGGGCACGTCGCGGTTGCGGATTGCGCTGTCGGCCAGGCATGGCCAGCTTGAGATCGAGGGGCTCGTGACGGCGCTGCGCGACCTTGGGATCGCTCACGGCGGGACCGTCCCGACCCAGACGTAGCCGCCGCCCCTCCCCGCCGCCTTCCACGCGGGAACTTTTCGCGCCGCCCGTTGCTTGTACACTGCAGATATGGACGCAATGACCAAGGATGGCGTCCAGCGCTTCTGGGATGAGGGCTTTGCCGTCATCCGCGGGCTGTGGACGCCACAGGAAGTGGACGCGATGAAGGGCGGCTTTGACCAGCTGGCCGACATCGCCGATCGAATTCGACGCTCGGGGCCGCACGGCGGGTCCGACTTTGTGCTGGACGTGCCCGACGCGCCCGAAGAGCCGGTGCGGATCAAGCGGGTGGTCTGGTGCGGCGGGGTTGCACCCGCGCTCGATGAGCTCGGGGCGGACCACCGCTTGGTGGCCATCGCCGCGCAGCTCCTCGGCACTGACAGCGTCGAACAGCTCATCAACCAGGCTCACTTCAAGCGGCCCAGGGACGGCGTCACGTTCCCGTGGCACCAGGACAGCGTGCACCGCCGGTACGGAACGGACCTGTGGACCGACGTCAATGGCAGCGGCAGCTTTGTCGAGATCGCCACGGCCGTAGACGCCATGCATGTCGGAAACGGTCCGCTGCGGTTCATTCCGGGCAGCCACCGAGGCGGACACATCACACCGCCGGGCATGCGGGAGATCCCCCCGCACCTGTTCGACGAGGACGACGCCGTCACACCCGACCTCGCGCCGGGTGACGCCGTCGTCTTTGGCCCCTACATCATCCACGGCAGCGGCGCGAACCGGAGCACCATGGCGCGGAGGATGTTCCTCAACGGGTTCTGCTACCCCGGCGCGAACCGCCGAATCTATCCCGGGCGTGACGCAGGTCGTGTACTGACCGCCGCGGGGTATGGCAAAGTGGCTGCGTGAACCAACTCCGCGCCGCAGTGTTTGCCCTGGTCCTCGCCGTCGCCACGCCGGCGACCGCTGGCGATTTCGCGACCATCGACGACACCCAGCTCGACCTCGTCACCCGCGGCCTGGAAGCCCACAACGCGGGCAATTACGACCGCGCGGCGGAGCTCTTCAACGCGGCCCTGCTGGTCAAGGAACTCAACGTCGTCTACCTGAACCTCGGTCGGGCTCTGCAACGTGGCGGAGCCTGCAGCGGCGCCGACGAGGCGTTCAACCGCGCCCTCACCGCCCCCGCGGTAGAGAACCCATCGGCGGACGAAGTGGCGTCTGCGGTGAAGAGTTACCGCGCCGAGCTGCGCGACGCTTGCCCCGGCGAGGTGGTGCTGTCGTGCCCGGATCTCCCTGGCGCCAGCATCACAATCGACGGCCGCCCCGCCTCCTGCGGAGAGCCACACGCATTGCCTCCCGGCCCTCACGTGGCCGCGATCTCCAGCAACGACGGCTCCGGCGAGGCCAGCTTCGAGATCATGGGGCTCCAGACCGTCACCGTAACTCTGGGCATCGCCGCGGCCGAACCGGCCGACCCGGGGCCACCGGTGGACGGGCCACCGGCCCGCACCATGACCTGGGTGGGCTGGGGGCTGGTGGGTGTCGGTGTTGTGGGGGTGGTCACGGGGGTGTGGTACACGGCCGAAGCCAACGCGGTGGAGGCGGACATCGCCGCTGAGGGGCGGCGCGAGACCGTGAACGCCGGCCGCGCCAACGACCTGCTCAGCCAGGCGGACTCCGCGGAGACCGGACAGGCCATCGCCTACGGTTTTGGAGCGGCCGCCCTGCTGACCGGCGCTGTGCTCATCTACCTCGACGGTGACGCGCCGGAGCAGATTTCCATCGCCCCGATACCCGGTGGAGCCACCGTGGGCATCCAGACACGCTGGTAGGCGGCGCCCAGGCGGGGCCTGCGGACGCGGACCCATTTTGATGTTGGACGGAGACGAAGCGTGAAACAGCACGGTACCTTGATCCTGGGTCTGTCGATGCTCCTGATTACATCCTGCGGCGACGGCGGCGGCGGCGGCGGCGGCGGTGGCGGGTACGACGCCTGCGCCATGATCCCCGCGTGCCAGAACGGCGGCTCCTGCCAGGTTTTCGACGACGGCGGCTCGGCCCGCTGTGACTGTCCCGCCGGGTTCGAGGGCGACAGTTGCGAAATCAACATTAGCGACTGCCGCCCCAACCCCTGCGAAAACCAGGGCCAGTGCATCGACGGCGTGCAGGCCTATACATGCGATTGCAAGTCGGGCTTTGAGGGCGACAACTGCGAGGTGAACACCGACGACTGTGCCGCCGCGCCGTGTCAGAACGGGGGAACCTGCGTGGACGCCGTGGCCGCCTTCACATGCCGATGCGCCGCGGGCTTCAGCGGGGAGCTGTGTGAGACGGCCGTCGATGAATGCGAGAACAACCCGTGCCGGAACGGTGGCACATGCGTAGATGGAGACGGTGGCTACACCTGCGAATGCCGCGGTGACTTTGTCGGTACGAATTGCGAGATCTGCGACGGCGACCTGGCCGTCGTGGACGCCGAGTCCCTCGCCGCCGCGGAGGCCTGCGAGGAGGTATCAGGCGACGTCACCATCGATGGTACGGAGCTCGTCGTGCTCGATGGCCTGCGCAATCTCAAGCGCGTGGGTGGCTCCCTCGTCATCGCTCGGAACGCACAGCTCAGGGACCTGAACGCGCTCATCATTCTGCGGGAAGTGGCCGGTGACTTCGTGGTGGCGGACAACGACCTGCTGTCGGACCTCAACGGTCTGGGCACCCTCCGCGAGGTGGGCGGCTCGCTGTCGTTCGAGGGCAACGTGGTCGTGACCTCACTGCAGGGGCTCGCGGCCGTGCGGTCGGTGGGCGGAGACCTTGTCATCGACGCCACGAGCCTTTCGGACCTCACGGGCTTCTTCGTGCTCGGGACCGTGGGCGGAGATTTTGTCATCGGGACCGCAGACCGCGGCAACGAAGCGTTGGAGTCATTGGCCGGGCTCGGCGCCCTGCGCGAGGTCGGAGGCCTGCGCATCCACGGCAATGGCGCGCTGGGGTCGCTCGCCGGCGCCCGCAGCCTGGAGTCCATCTCCGGAGACCTCAGTGTTGGCGGAAACGCCGTCCTGCCCACTTGCGAAGTGGACGCGCTCATCGAACGAGTCGGCCCCGACGACATCGGCGGGGAGGTCACCATCGAGGACACGGACGACGACGCGGTGTGCGAGTGATGAGGACACTCGGCGCCCTCCTGGTCGCCGCTGTCGTCCTCCATGCTGTGCCCTCGTCCGCGCAGGTCACCGCAGCCGTGGTCCACATCGATGTGGAGACCCGGATTTTCCGTTTTGGCGCCGTCCCCCCTATCGCCCACCCCATCCGCGATGGCCTCGCAGGGCTGCCCGCGGCCGCCGCGGCGCTCCCCAAGGGAACCCCCGTCTGGGTGTATGTACAGCCGAGCGTCGTCCCGGACCTCGGCCCGTCGCCGACGGCGCGCCTCGGCCAGCTCGTCCGGGACCTGACCGTCGCCGGAGTGCAAGTCAGGTCGGCCCAGGTCCTGTCACCCAGGGATGAGGCCGCGTTCACCTGGTACGCCATCAACGTGGAGCGCGGCACATTGGACGCGCCAACGGGCATCCTCTGGCTCGACGACGGGCGACTGCTCTTTGCCTATGTGCCCGAGGTCGGCGCCCACGCAGCGCGCCCGTTTCTGGCGGGCGACCGCGAGTTTGAACTCTACGCGGCGGGTTACGACGGGCTGACGGAGCTGGACACGCGCCGCGAGCCGGCGTGTTACCCCGTTGGCGTCCTGGTGCGGCAGGACGCTGATCTCTGGTTTGAGGCCACCGGTAGCACGCACGCCTGCCAGCGCGCGGTCTTCACGACGCTGGCGCGGACCTGCAAGTCGCCGCCCTGTTCCTTGATGGGGACTCCGCAGCCACACGTCACCGGAAAGTTCGTAGCCATGGGCGACTTTGCGCTGCTGGCCGGGTCCGCCGTGAGCGCGGGCCCACTCACGCCGGACCGGTACCTGGAGGAGGCGCGACGGGACTGCGACACGCCGTGGGCCGACCGGATCCTCGATCCGCAGGGTTTCTGGGCGACCCCATCGGCCTGCCACGAACGGGTGATGCTGGCGACCGTTCTCGCGCATGGACTGGGGTTCCGAGGCAACTCAAGACGCATCACCATGATCGCTGACAGGAGTGGTCTTGTGCCACCCTGGGCGCGAGGCGTCGTGGCAGCACGTGACAACCCATAGGCGGTTGGCGCGCCCATTTCAGTATTCGCAGCCAGACGTGGGGTTGATGAGCGCACGCCGTCAGTGACGGGATCGTTTCCTGATTTTCATCTCATGGGAAGGGGCGAACCTGCCGAAGATCGAGGGTGGACAGCAAGGAGAACCGCACCCATGCAGTCGAGCCGATCCAGGGCATTCCGTGCCATTCAGAACATACTCGTCGTCGAGGACGACATCGTAGACCATATGATCATGGGCCGGTTCTTTGAGCGCTCGCGTCTCAAGGTACAGGTCCACGCCGCGAGCAGCCTCCAGAGTGCGCGCGACGCGCTACGACTGTCCAAGTACGACTGTGTGCTGGTGACCATGGTCCTGCCCGACGGCAGTGGGCTGGACCTGGTGCGCGACATGCTCAGTCCTGAATGCGCGTACGGAACTGCGTGCATCGTCGTGACGGACATCGACGATGAGCAGACAGCATCCGATGCCTTGAAGGCTGGCGCACAAGATCACCTGGTCAAGGGGGAGCTCAACGAGCGAACCCTGGCCCGCGCCGTTCTGTATGCAGTCGAGCGATGGCGCCTGCGCGCGGAGCTGGCCGCCACGCGCAGTAAACTGGAAGCGAGCATCGAGCAGCTCGAAGACGCCAACCAGGCGCTCAGCGCATTGGCACGCGTCGATCCGCTCACGGGCCTGGCCAACCGCCGGGCGTTCGACGAGGCCCTGCACCGCTTGGTCGACGAGGCGGATCGGGGCCGTCGTTTTGCTCTGATCCTCTTGGACCTGGACAACTTCAAACACTTCAACGACACCCACGGCCACGACGTGGGCGACGAACTCCTGCGGTCATTCGGCCGCGTGATGCAAGAGGCGGGTCGCGCCGTCGACACCGCCGCTCGGTACGGGGGCGAAGAGTTCGCGCTGCTCCTCGTCGATGTCACGAGAGTAGAGGCATTTGAGATTGCCGACCGGCTGCGCAAAGACACCAGGGCCCAACTCATCGACTTTGGCGACGTGACGGCCAGCTTCGGCGTTGGCGTGTTTGACCCTCGCCGCATGAAGGCGAGCACGCTGGTGCGCAAGGTGGACGAAGCCCTGTACACCGCCAAATCGCTGGGCCGAAACCGGGTGATGGAGATCTCGTCGGCCAGCGGTCGCGCTGAGATCTCCGCGGGACCCGCTACCAAGAGCCGGCTGAGACCAATCTCCCCGGACATGTTCGATCCGCCGTCGTTGACGAGCGAGGCCGTTGTCCGGCTACCCCCCTATGAGATTCCTGCCTGAGTTCCCACGGCAGAACACGGCTGCACAGCGCCGGCCCAGGTGCTGCGCCGGGGCCAGAGCCCTGACGAACCCGATGGCCCGCGCCGGGCCTATCGGACGATGCGGATGTTGAAGTCGCCGGTGCCCAGGGCCCCGTAGAGCCGGGTCCAAAGAAGCAACCACGCCTCCAACCCGCGCGACGCGTCAATGCCGCCAAGATCTACCGGTGGCCGGTGCCCCCACTCGACCAGCATCTTCGTGACCACAGCCTTCGCCTCCGCGTCGTCCCCCGCTATCAGAAGATCCGACGGCTCAGAAAGTTTGCCTGGGTCCACCATGATGGTGTTCGACAACGTGTTCAGCGTCTTGACCACCCGCGCGCCTGGCACCGCCGCCTGAATCTGCTCGCCGAGACTGTCGTCGTTGCAGACGGACAGGCGCGGCGGGAACCCCTGCGAGAAGTCCAGGGGATTGGTCAGGTCTACGAGGACTTTGCCCTGCAGCCCGTCTGCTGCGGCCTCTACCACAGCGAGCGCGTGCTGACCTCCGACCGCCAGCAACACAATGTCCGCGGCGTTCGCCGCGCCCGAAAACGTCGACAGCGTTCCCAGCGCGCCCGCATCCGCCGCCCAGGCCAGGCCCGCGTCGCTGTCTGCTGTGCGCGAGCCCATCCACGTTGAATGCCCCAGCGATACGAGCTTGCTGGCCAGCGCACGGCCGACCGTGCCCGTCCCCAAAACAGCGTACTTCATCGTCCCTCCTGGTGGTCGCCGCCGACCCGGCGTGGTCGCGCGGCCACATCGTACTCGTATCGGATATCGACATAAACTGCGCGCCGTTCTCCCCTTCTCCACCTCGCCCTCGCGCACGAATTGTGGTACGCCCAGTCCCCCCTCGCGCCCCATCTTTGCGGGGCGCAACAGGCAGTAAGGGACGGCAAATGGGCGTCATGAAAGCAGTTGTCATCACCGAGCACGGCGGCCCTGAGGTCCTTCAGGTACAGGAGCGGCCACGCCCGGTGCCAGGCCCTGGCCAAATCCTCGTGGAGGTCGCTGCCGCTGGC
>CALBXO010000143.1 GCA_937890335.1 uncultured Pseudomonadota bacterium
GGCGACGACGACAGCGGTGACGACGGCGACGACCACGACTCTGCGGAAGCAACCATTGCGATGGCAGCGCCGGACCTGCCGTCCTCCGATGCCCTTGAGTCTCAGCTGCCGAGCTACTCCGACCAGCCACCCCCTTCGGTGGACGAATCGGCGGTAGGTGACCCGCTGCGCGGCGGCACGGCCCCTCTGTCGGACGACGAGGAAGCAGAGCTGCTGACCCAGACGCTCGAGCTGACCGCCCTGACGGCGGACGAAGCGGCTGCGATGGCCAGGCCCATGCCAGAGCTGCTCGACCATCACACGGTCGAGCTCGAAGTCATCAGCGCAGATGGTCTCGCCCCCGAGACCGAGGCGGCGCTGCACGATCACCGAGAGTCGGTGCGCCTCCTGTGCCACGGGAGCGCCGGCGAACAGATTGCCGCGAAGGAGGCCGTCCTGGCCGCCGGCGAGCGGGCGTTGCCGGCCATCCTGGAGCAGTTTCCCGGCCCCATCAGCGTCAACCGCTACGAGTACCCGCCGTCGCGACTCCCACAGTTTGAAAACCACGGTCCGCTGCTCGATACGCTCGTCGAGATGGGGGATCTGGCGGCGCCGGCCATCGCGAGCATTCTCGACGTGGCGGGCGTGGATGTGCGTTTCTACGCTACGTTCTACTTTGGGCGCGTACGCTACCAGCCTGCGCTGATCCCGCTGGCCGACCGCCTGTTCGACAAGGACCCCAGCATACGCGAGCTGGCCCGGTACATCCTGCACTCCATGCGGCACGCGCCGGGGTACAACCGGGTGCTCCAGTTCGTGCGGCAGGGGCTGCAATCGCGGGATGCGTGGCGTCAGCAAGAGGCCGCGCACGCGGCTGGGCTGTTCGGCGATCAAGCCGCCATCCCCCACCTGATCGACCTCCTTGAGTCCGACAACCGCCGTCTCGTTGAGGTTGTGCAGCGTGAACTCACGCACATCGCCTTTGAAGATCTCGGACCCGTGCACAAGAAGTGGGCGCGCTGGTGGGAAAAACACGGGACCGACGACCGCAATATGTGGCTGCTGGAAGGCCTCAACCACAGCAACCGCGACATCCGTCAGCACGCCGCGCGGGAGCTCTCCAACTTCCCTGGACTGCTGGTCAACTACAGCGCCGATTCGTCCCGGCGCGAACGGCTGCGGGCGCAGAAGGCGGTTGCGCAATACCTGAAAGAGACTACCTGAAGGGGCACGGCCCCACGGGCCGCTCGACGAGGTGACAGATGAGCCGCGCGTATTGGGTCAAGCTATCCACGTCCGTCAGTGACACCATCCAGGCCGACGACTGCGCCACGCACAAGATCGATCTGGAGGCCGTCGTCCCGGCGGCGGAGATGGGTGAGATCGTGGGCGCGGCGCTGGAGGGCGCGGGGTGGGAGCGGCAGGACGATGGCAGCTTCCGAAAGCAGGTCCGGGACGTCACCCTGGTCTGGGATCTGACCGCTAGCGAGGTCCGGGCGGGGGTGGAAGCCTCCCAGTCCCTGACCCAGGATGTCCACGCCCAGGGACGAGGATACGACGAGAAACAGGCCCAATCCGACGCGCAGAAGCGATTGGAGTTGGAGGCAAAGCGGGTGCAAGACGCCCTGGCCGGTGAGCAGGAGCGGCTTCAGCAGCAGCTGACTCAGAAACTCAGCGACTCTGAGGAGGCCCGCGTCCGCGAAATCAACGAGGTCCTGCAGCGGGCCTATGCGGAGGCCGTCAAGCGCAAGGCGCGTCGCATGGGCAACGTCACCAACGTGCAGGAGTCCACCTCCGACGACGGCGAGTACCAGCTGACCATCACGATCTCGGAGTAGGAGTGAGTGACGCTCCTATCCAGCCGTTCCCCATCCGGGATCGGCTCACCCCCTTCCTGACTCGGACCCTCCTGACGGGCACTGCCGACGCCGTGCTCAAAAAGGCGCCGGCGCTGCCACGTTCCCGCGCCAATCTGTATGCGCCGGAGGATCTGAGCGAGCTCGGCACTGTGTTCAGCCAGGGAGTCCTTCACGCGATGGTGCATCGCGCACGTGGCTGGGAGCGGCGCCCGGTCCTCATCGGATCCCGCGCCAGCGCCTCCAGGATGACCACTGGCCGCCTCTGGGACGTAGCCACGGGGGATTGCCTGCGTTTCTCCGACGGCGCGCTCGAGCTGGCGGAACACGTGTACACCGCCTGCCGACCGCAGCGGGAGAAGCCAGACACGCAGGCTTACACCCGCGCCGTTGCGGCTCTCTCCGAGGGCACGTGGACGTACCCGGGGGATCAATTGCTCGCCTATTGGCTGGTAGATCCAGCCTGGATGCACCTGACGACGGGCAAGCGCCTCGATCAACTGCGCCGTCTGCTGCGCCGCCAGCCCATGCTCGGCCTGAGGCTCGGACCGTGGGTGCAGGCGCCCCCCGACCCTGCCGCCCTCGACGCGCTCATCAACGGACCTACCCGCACGTGGTTGCCCTGGTGGATCGCCCATGCGCTGCGCCTCTGGCGCACCTGGGAAGAACGCATCTGGCGCCGGGATCTGCAATTGCACATCGACAGGCGCCAGACGCAGGCGGCGTGGTTCGGCGCGTGGCTCGACGCCATCGAGCGCAGTGGGTTTCACGACCTCCTACCTCCCTTCATGGACCACCTACGGTTCATGCTGGGCAGCCTGGAGGCGCTGGCGGCCGGCATCGACCCCTCCGACAGCGCGTCGATGCACCGGGAGCACAATGGCAGGACCGCCACGCCGGATGAGCTCGCCGAGGCGGCGATCGACCGCGTACGCCATGTGTTTCGCCGCGAGAGGGAGTCTGATCGGATGCGGGCGCGCGAGGCGTGGGCCGAGGTTCTGTCTTGCGGAGCGCGCATCCAAGCCTCACTGCAGACCGTCCGCGCCATTCATCCGATTGACCGGGACCCGAATCACGAGTTCCTGGTGGAGTTGTTTGGCTCGGATCTTGGGCTGTGTGACCCGAAGCCGCGGCGAGGCGAGACGGGGGTTGTGGTGACGGCTGTGCGTCGCCTTGACGAGGCTGGGCGCACCATTGGCGGGCGGCTGGGGTAGGACATGAGTGAGATGATAGTGCCCATGGGCGACCTGCCCGTGGAACTCGGCCACGACGACGCGGTCGAGTTCGCCTACCGAAAGGACCTGGACTGGATCGAACACAAACTGCGCCTGGGACTCAGTGTGCTGGTCGAGTGTGACAAGCAGCTTACGCTGTATCTGTACAAATGCCTGCGACGACGGCTCAAGCGAGAGCCGCAGCGGCGCTGCGTGCTGGTGGCTGGGCAGAGCTCGCAGGCGCCCGACGGGCCCGCGTCTCTCCTGCAGGCGATCCTCCAGGAGCTGCGCACGCAGGTCTACAGCGGAGGCCAGGATCAGATCATCGCCCTGCCCCACCTGGACGTGCTCACGACGACCTCGCGAAGCAGCCTCAGCACGGAGACGCGCGAGGCCATCGCGATGCTGTTTGAGAATCCTCGACTGGTGCTGTTGGGGTTCCGAGATCCGCTTTTTGAGATACCGAAGGTTCTGGAGAACGTCTTTGCGGTGCGCCGGGAGATCGTGGGCATCCCTCGGGAGACGTTGGGCTCGGTGGTTACGCAGACGGAGGCCCGCAAGTTCGGCGTCGACACCTTCAACCCGTTCGAACTCTACAAATACGTATCTGGGCTGAACGTGGTTCGTTTCCGCCAGATCATGAGTCACGTTCGCGAACGCGTGGACTACGATCCGGCCAACCCGGCGACCAAGGACGACATCTACCGCGACATCCGTGAGATGACCATCGTGTCGGACCTCGATCTGCCATCCGTGAGCCTGGAAGACGACATTGGAGGCTACGACAGCGTCAAGAAGCAGATTGAGGAGGAGATCCTCACGCTGCTGCGCTACAAGGCAACCTGCACCGATGCAGCCGAGATCAAGCGCGTGGAGGAGATCATCCCCAAAGGGTTGATCTTCCTGGGGCCGCCGGGGACAGGAAAGACGTTTTTCGCCAAGGGAATCGCCGCCGCCCTGAACGCGACGGTGTCGATCATCAGCGGCCCGGAGCTCAAGTCAAAATGGGTCGGGGAGAGCGAGGAGAACATCCGACGGGTGTTCGCGCAGGCGCGCCGCAGCGCCCCGTCCATCATCGTGTTCGACGAGCTCGACTCCTTCGCCACAGCCCGGGGCACCTACACGGGTAGCGGCGTGGAACACTCCATGGTGAACCAGCTGCTGACCGAGATGGACGGCTTCCGCAAAGACGAGCTGGTGTTTGTGGTGGGCACGACGAACTTCTCGGAGTCGCTTGACCCAGCGCTGCTGCGACCTGGTCGCTTCGAGTTGCTCATCGAGATTCCCTACCCGGACCGTGAGGACCGCCGGGCGATCATTGGTATCTACAACGCAAAATTCTCGCTCGAGATGAGCGCCGAGATGATCGACTACCTGGTGGAGAAGACGGGTGGATACGTGGACGACGCGCGCGGCATCCGGTTCTCGGGCGATCATCTCTACGCTGTCTGCCGCGCACTCAAGCGCGAACAGATGCGACGGCAAGGCGAGCTGGTCGTGGACCAGGAAGCCATCCACAAGGCCATCTACACCCGCCGCAAGACCAAGGTGACGTTCTCACCCCAGGAGGAGCGGACCATCGCGGTGCACGAGGCCGGTCACGCCCTGTGCGCACACAAGCTCGCCAACGCCTCCGCGATCGAGAAGATCACCATCGCGACCGGCGAAACCGACACGCTTGGCTTTGTGATGCGGGCCGTCAAAGAGAACAAGTATGTCACGACGCAGGCGGAGCTCATCGACGACATCTGCGTCCTCGTTGGCGGCCGCGTCGCCGAGCAGATGGTGCTGGGCGACGTCTCGGTCGGAGCGTCTGACGACCTGCAGAAGGCGACGATGATCGCGCGCGCCATGGTGGAGGAGCTGGGCATGGGATCGACGCTGGGGCTCCGAACGATCTCGGGCCGAGAGGGCCTGGGCCGGTCGGCGACCCGGGAGAACGTTGCAGAGGAGACACAGGCGGCGGTGGATCGCGAGATCGCCCAGATGCTCGAGTCAGAGCGGGATCGTGCCACGGCGCTGCTGACCGAACACCGCGGTTTGCTCGACACCCTGGTTGAGCGCCTCCTGGAACTCAAAACCATCGACAAGGAAGGCGTCGTCGAGATCCTTGGACCGCCCACCACACGCACCACAACGGAGGGCTGAGATGGCCGCTGAGATCAAAATCCACCTGCGCTTCAACAAGGTGACGGGAAAAAAGGACATCATCATCGAGTACGACAGCGAGGACGATGCCCTGCCCTACGAACACGAGGAACGGCATTGGGAGCTGGTGGAAGAGCTCGTGGGAAAGGGCATCCTTGATCCCGACGAGGTCGGTCAATTGCGCGTGGGCAAGGCGGGTGAGGAGCCGGCGGCGCCGGCAACGGACGAACAGGCGGCGCCAGAGGCCGAAGCCGAGGGGTCGGGCTGACCCCGGACCCGCGAGGCGGAATCACAGTGCGTCCTATCCGGCCGACTGGCCGTCGGTGGATGTGGGCCGCGCGAGCAGTGCCCGAACCTCCTGAGCGATGACATCGGGCCTCATCACATGCAGGTGGTGGCCGTCCTCCGGCAACTCCACGACCCGCAGATCGCTGCAGGACGCGACCCGCCCGTCAAAGACCTCGGTCCTCGGCACGTAGCCATGCCCCGCCCGGATTAGCGTCATGGGTGCGGTGATTCGGGATAACAATGAGGTCCAGAACGGCTCTTCGAACCGAAACGGCGTGGGCCCACGCAGCCTCGGGTCAAACCGAAAGGTAAACGTGTCCGGGTTGTCCGGGTCTGGGGCGACGCCGTGCAGCGCCATCAGCCGTGCGCCGTCCCGCGTGAGTTTGAAATTGGTCTCGAGCATCCGGTCCACCGCGGCGTCCCATGTGTCGAATGCCCGAAATCGCTTCACCGTCAGCATCGATTGCATCATGCGTCCAAGCCGCGCCGGTTGCTCGGCCAGCGGCTCAGCAGGGGGGCCAAATGCATCGATCAGCAGGACACGGGGGACTCGCCTCGGCTGGGCGCCGGCGGTGAGCATTGCGATGTTCCCGCCCATGGAGTGGGCGACGACGGCGTCAATTCGGGTGCCCTCCTCCTCCAGCCGGCGCAGCGCCCACACCAGATCCTTGGCGTGGTCCCACGGGTGGTAACTACCCCCGGGCGGCGCCCAGGGGCTGTCCCCATGGCCGCGCCAATCCAGGCAGAGCGCGCGCAGGTCGCCGGCCAGGTGAGTCAGCAGGTGATCGAAGCTTCGACCGGTATCCAGGTACCCGTGCAGGAAGAGGACGTTGCGCTCCGCACTGCCACCGTGATCCCAAAGCCGCAGCTCGAGTCCGCCGGCGTCGATGCTTCGGGCGGTCGGCGTCGAGAGCGCTGTGGTTGGGTCGATAGCGCTCATGGAGGCGCGATCGCACAGGCGCCGCCGACCGCGTAGCAGCGCTGGAGGACGCACGCGCCAGTGTCGCCGCAGTCTATGTCGTCCGTGCAGGACGCGCGCTGGCAGATGTCCTCCGAGCAGCCGTGCCAATCGGGGCAGACGTCGTCATCAACGCAGTCGCGGGGTGCGCAATGGCCGTCCTCGAAGCACTTTTCGGCGACGCCGCATTCCTCGTCGCCCGTACATCCCGGCGCGCAGAGGGTGGTGTAGTTGCAGAGGCAGGGCTCCGACGACTCGACACAGACATCACCGGCCTCGCAGTCCTCGTCGGACTCGCACGTCGACGGGAGGTCCTGACAATTGCCGCACAGCGGCGGTGCGCCTGGGCGTTGACAGAACTCCCCGCGGTTCTCGTCGCAATCCGTGTGCTTGCGACAACCTTCGGGCCGCGGATCGACACCGTTGTTCACGCCGTTGTTCACGCCGTTGTTCGCGCCGTTGTTGGCGCCGTTGTTCACGCCGTTGTTCACGC
>CALBXO010000144.1 GCA_937890335.1 uncultured Pseudomonadota bacterium
GCGCTCGGCTACGACGACCGCGGTCGCAGCCCGCCGCAGCGCTGGCGCCTCCGCAGGCCATGCGACCACTTGAAACCGGGTCCGTCCATTGGGCGGGCGCACAAGCACCCGGTCATCGTCGAGATCGCCCTCCACTCCTACCAGCTCGTAGTGGAGCGTCGTAGGCGCAGCACCGATGACCTCCGACCTGATCTCGAAAGTCGCCTGGGTGCCGGCGGGCACCAGCTGCGCCGTGGGCGAAATGGAGAGCCGGAAGTCGTGGTCCCGCAGCGCCGCGAGGAGGGCGGTCAGCTCCGCGGCAACCGCCTGCGCGTCGACGTCGGGCACGGCCGCGCAGCCGCGGGCGTCCAGGGCGTCGGCCGCGTCGAGAATCCGCTGCCGTTGGACGCCAAACGCGGGGTCGCCCAGATCGGCGGCGGCCACGCGCAGGCCGTTGGCCAGGCGCCGTGCCCCTGTGTCATCGCAATCCTCCACCGCCGCCTGGTACAGCTCCGCGAGCGCGAAGAGGCTGCCCCGCAGGGGGAGCTCCGCGCGCTCTGCGGCGTCCACGAGGGAGGCCGTCCCTTCGGCGACGACTTCCACGAACGTTGTGGTGCGCGCGGTGATGACCTCGCCTCTCGAGATGCCAATGACCAGGGGGTACGGCACGGAGACGACGGCGTCCAACGTCGGATTCACGGACAGCGGGAGGGTCACAACCTCGCCCGGGCGCGCCAATATCGTTGGCGGGAGCCCCTGAAGGCCGAGGGCCGCTCCCGCGCCAGGGGTCAGGGTCAGCTGTGCCGGGGCGTTGCCGGTGAACGCCATCTCCAGGCTCAGGTCCGTGCGGGATCCGGGGGCCACACGAAGGTAGTCGGCGCCGAGGGATGCGGTGGCGGCGAGCACCACGGGAAAGGGGAACGTCACGGATCCGCTGCCGACGCCCGGTCCGGACGCGGTGACGGTCAACGTGATGGGGGTACCGGCGGGCGGCAGCTCATCGCTGGGCGTGAGCGTGACCGCGACCCGCTCCGTGTCTCCGGACTCGAGCGTCATCCGCGTGGCGGCGATCTCGGTGGTCACGGTGCCCGCGTCGGCTGAAAGTACGAACGTTGCCCGTTCGGGACCGGCGTTTGTGACACGAGCGAAGGCGACCCCGGCGATCTGCGCGCCGTCCACGCTGCGCGTGAATTGTGGCTGGTACGCGACCTCCACCCGCACCGCGGGCTGTTGGGACGGCGCCAGCAATACCTGGACAGTCACGCCGGAAGCCGTCGCGTCGCCTGTCCAGACGTGCACGACGTAGGCGCCGGGTGCCTCATTGGGTTGTGGATCCACCAGGAGCTCGCCGTCGTTGAACCGCGCGCGCCAACCGCGCGGCACTTCCGCACGTAGGTTGACAGTCTGCTCAACATCCGCGCGCACCTCGATGGGCACGACGAGCGTCTCGCCGACGCCGATCTCGAAAGCACGGTTTGAGGTGTCCGTCTGGACAAAGCTTGTCGCCCTAGCGTCGATGCGTGCGCCGCCGTCCAGAAGCACGCGCCCGCTCGCGCCGTAGCGCACGCCGGACAGCGCGATGTCCGCCCGCGCGAAGCTGATCTCGGCAGGGCCCACGATGAGGGCGCCGCCGTCGGCCTCGTAGCGGGCCTGGCCCTCCAGCCGAAAAGTACCCTCCAATCCGTCCACGACACCGTCGAACTCGACGTCGC
Organism: uncultured Pseudomonadota bacterium; assembly: GCA_937890335.1. GTDB lineage: Bacteria > Myxococcota_A > Bradymonadia > Bradymonadales > CALBXO01. The sequence goes on from CALBXO010000144.1 coordinate 1,692, forward strand.
CGAGATCCGCCGACAACGCGCCGGAGCTGGCGGCACGATCCGGCGACCAGGATGTGATGCTCCCCCGCAGTGACAGGGTCGCGCCCACGGCGCGCACTTCCCTGACCTGGGCCTGGGCCGGCCCTTCGAACACGATCCGGTCGGTGCGGACATCGACGAAGCGGCCCGCGCCCGTCAATAGACCTGCGGGCAACGCCGCTGAGGACGCGGTGATCTGGAGATCGCCCGCCACCGTGATCGGAGACAAGACCTCCGCCGGAAGCGCGGGAAGCGCTCCTGTGGGAGCCAGGACCGGAACGCCGCGCTCGGTGATGGGAGGCCCGAGCGGGGTGGTCGGGGCAGCGGTGTAGGTGAACGGCAGCGGAGGGTCGCCGATGGCGGCCGAGGCGAAGAGCGTCAGCAGGATGGCGTTGGCCGCGGTGCTGCCGGCGCACAGGCCGATGTTGAAGCCGCGGATGAACGCGACCCAGCCGGTCTCCCCAGGGATGTTGGTGCCCAGCGCGATCATCGTCGAGATGGCGGTGAGCATCGCCGAAGGGAGGTCCGCGTCGCCAAAGGGCGCCCCCAGAGCGAGCCCAATGCCGGGCGCGGCCGGGGAGATGGGCGGCGGCACGAAGCAGCCAAGAAGTGAGCCCGCCAGGCCTCCTGCCGCGGCGCCGGTCAGGCGACCCGCGCCAGCGCCCTTGGGGTCCTGAATTGCGCCGGCGAAGCTGGCGACGGTCAGCCCAAAACCGGCGAGCGCTCCCAGGTTGAAGCCGAGAGTGACGGTCACCAGATTCTGCGTGAGCGTGTATTCGGTGATTGCGGTGTGCATGCCCCGCGCGTCCACGGACTCGATGATGGCCGTCGTCGGGTCGTACTCGAGCCATACATAGTGTTCGCCGCCGCCGACCAGCACCACCTCAAACGGCGCGTAGATCTGCCGCCCAGCGGCCAGCGCCCGGAGCATCCGCGCGCGGGCGTCCCGAGGGATGTCGAGGCGCCGCAGGTCCGTGGCGTTGTTCTGCGTGAACGGTCCGACGGCGATTCCCTGTTCCGCGGCGGCTGTGAAGACCGCGTTGGCGTCCACAAGCGTGCCCGCTCCCACAAAGGGTTCCAGCGTGAGCCCCTCCAGCGTCGCGTAGGCGAAGCTGCTCGCCGCCCGGAACCCCGTCTTGCCAAAACCGCCCACCGACGGGGGCGACAGCACCTCAAGCTGTGTCCGGGCCAGGTCCATCTTCAGCTCCGGGCCCTGTGCATGGACCTGGCTTCCGGTGAAGACGAGTCGCGGCGCATTGGCGAACGCGAGCACCCCCGTTGTCTCGGCGATGGCCTGGCTGAGGCGGTCCGCCGCGGCGAGGTAGTCGTTGCCGAGGAACTCAGCCAGAGCGACGTTGGCGCCTTCGGCGGCGCGCGCGGCGTCCGCGTAGACAACCAGAGCTGCTGGAGATTGCGGCTCCGAGCCTTCCTCGGCCAGGACTCGATCGACGTCGGCGGCCAGCGCTGCAATGCGCCTCTGGCGGGTGCGGAATCTGGACGACGAAGCGGCGGCAGCCCGGCCGGGCGTTGCGCCTCCCGACACGTGGATCGCGGTGATGGATCCCGGCAGCACACTCGGGCTCGGCGTCGCGTCTACGTCAAAGACGACGAGGTCGGCGTCGCCGCCGTCCGGCAGTCCCTCCGTTCGGTAGGACTCTCCCAGACGGTCCACCACCGTATGCCGGTAGGAGAACGCGGGGCGTCCCGGGGACCGGACGACGGCGTCGATGAAATAGCCTGTCATCACCTGCGTACCGGCAGGGAAGTTGGTGTAGGCCTCGGACACCGCGCGGCCTCGCGCGACAGTTTGGCCGCCGACCACGACCTCCGGCGTAATCGTCCAGTTGACCGTGCTGAACACCAGGCCGCCAAGCGCATCTCCGACGACGTCGTTGCGCACAATGATGGGCCGCCCCACGAGCTGCGGGGATGGAAGAGTGACGGTGAGCAGCTCCTCCTCGTCGAGGCCGCTGGTGCCAAAGATGGGATTGAACAGCTGGGTGCGCACGGCTACGTCCACCCAGTGGCGATTGGCGTCGGGAATCTCCGCATAGGTCCGCGCAGGCGCCGGGGGCGCATCGACGCTTCGGGTATCCAGCGTGGCCCACCCGTCGCCCATCCGCATCTGGACCACGGTGTGGGCCCGCGCGATGTCCAGCAGTGCTGGGTCCCGCGCCGGGTCTGGGTACAGCGCCGACTCGATGAATTCCGGGTCCAGGTTTCCGAGCGTGTCGGCCACAGGCCGTCCAATCTCGCGCTCCAACAGCGCACGGTCCGACAGCCCGTTGAGCACAAAGTCTCGATCCAGGCCGCGGGACAACACGTTGCGCGGGGACGGCAGGGCGCCTCGGATCGCCGCGGCGGCTTCGTCGTCGCCGAGTTCGACACCCCCGTAACGCGCAGGCACTCCGCTGGCGCGAAGGAGCGCGACCAACAGACTCGCCCTGTCCAGCGCGTTGCCCGCGCCAGCCCACGCGGTGCCGCGCGCGCCGCGCAGGGAGCCGCGGTAGGGTTGGTACGCGATGCGGTCGCGCACAAACGCGTGCAGGCGCACCGGGTCGCCGCTGAGCTCGGCGGCGAGGGCCAGAACCTCTGGATCTGCGGCGTCCGCGTCAATCGTGGGGGCCAGAAACGGTGTGAACGAGTCGTCGGGTGCGATGAGGACGGGCTGCGCGCGGCGATCGCGGAGTGTGCCGAGCCGCGCCTGGACCCTCGCCCCGGTGTCGGTGCCATTGCGCACCTCCAGGCGGATGCGAGCCTGCGCGCCGGGTTCAACCCGCCCGAGTGACCAGGTCAACAGGTCCCCCGCCACGTCGGGCGCGGGCTGCGCGCGCACAAGCTGTGCGCCCGGTGTCAATGCGTCCGTGACAACCACATCCACCGCCGCCTCCGTCGAGACATTGACCACCACCAGGTCAAACTCGATGGTCCCGGTGTCGTCCGGGCTCGCTGCGCGGGGCGAGGGCCAGACCTCAACGGGGCCGGCGACAGCGGACATGGGGATGGCTACGAGAACTGCGACCGTCAGGAGTCTTGAAATCAACAACGTGGAGTCCGGTGCGAACGAGGTTGTTTCCGCCAGCACCCAAGGTACGAGCTGGGCGCGGGCTCGGATCTCCCGGTTGGGTCCATGAGGGACACGGTCGCAAGACGGTGGTCGTCATCGGCCGCCATGGAGACCCTCTGCGGCGCCCGTGGGCGCCCGGCGGGAGCAGCGACGCGCTTGACGGCCCACTCACTGGCCTCTACTGATTGTAGGTTGCCATTTGGTAGCCGGGGTCGCGATTCCAGAGCGCGGGGGGGCGCGTCGGGACTCCGAGGATGAAGTTCTCATTGTGCGGGTCCGCGGGGAGAGGTGAGCAGGCCGAGTCTCCGTCAACCCGACGATTGGAGTCGCCGTGAAGTTCCCCCCCTTCCTCGCTGTCTGTCTCTGCGCCACCGTGTTTGCCGCCCCGGCTGCCGCTGTACCCACGCCGGACGGAATGTCCATCTATTACGGCTGGCCCAGTCTGGTGAACGGCGCCGGCGGCGACGTGGTCGCCGCCGCCGACAGCTTCGCCAGGTTTGGCATCGTCGTGCTGGGCGACGGCCTGCAGGACCCTGGTCACGGCGACCACAGCAACACCGCCCTCATCATCGACGATCTGGTCCTTCGCGGGGTCGAGGTCTATGGCTACATCGACATGGGCGTGTCGACGCAGAACCTCAGCGCCGCGACAGCCAAGGCCCGCGTGGACGCCTGGAACGCCATGGGCGTCACCGGGATCTTCTGGGACGACGCCGGATACGACTACGGCGTCGACCGCGCCCGGCAGGCAGACCTGATTGGCTACACCCACTCGGCGGGCCTGGTCGCGTTCGTGAACGCATGGGATCCGGACGACGTACTGGCGACCGATCAGGGTTCGCCGACCGCCCTCAGCGCCGGCGATCTCTATCTCGCGGAGTCACACCCCGTCGCCTCGGGGACGCACGTAAACCTGGCGGCGTGGTGGAGCAAGTCCGTGGCATTGGACGGCTATCGATCGTCCATAGGAATTCGCGTGGCCGCCGTGTCTACGGGGCCGCAGACCTCCTCAGGGTGGGCCAACCGGAGCGCGTACAGGCAGCCATTATGGGCCGCGATTCTGTGGGGCTGGGACGCCTTTGGATACACCAACGACCAATACAGCGCGTCCGGAGGTGAGGCCAACGCGGCCGTCCCGCTCCCCAACGTCTTTACCGACAGTGGGTCCACCTACGCGGGGGCTCCCACCCAGGTTTCTGGCGATACGTTCGTTCGAGACACAGACATCGGCCAGATCCGCGTTACGGGTGACGTCGGCTGGGGCTACGGGGCGTTCCACGGCGGCGCCTGCGACACGACCCTGTTGGGGGAGGCCATCTGGCCACATTGCGACAACGTGCCGCCGGAGATGGGCAGCCCTTTTGGACCCCGGCAACTCGCCAGCGGAGGGCTGCGCCATGATTGGCACCGCGGCATCGACGCACCGCAGGCGCTCGGGGCCCCGGTCTACGCCACAATGGACGGAATCGTCCGGATTTCGGGTGTGCACTCCGGCTACTCGGATCCGCTCGTGCAGCTCCGGCACCGCGGGGCATCGCCGTATCTGTACTCCAACTCCATGCACCTGGACACGTGGTATGTGGCGGAGGGTGATCTGGTGACCGTGGGCGACCTGGTTGGCTTGAGCGGGGCCAGCGACAGCGGCTATGAGCACCTGCACTTCGAGTTCCGGGACGGATGTGTCAACCAACCGTGCAACGTCAACCCGTGGGGCCTGTTGCCCTACGCGGACACGGCCCCGGCGGCACCCTCGCTCGGCGGCGCCCTGCTGTCGTCCGGCGGATCGCACCTTCTGTTTGACCTGACCGCGGTCGACACCGAGATGGACCTGGACGGGTTCACAGTGGACTGGGCGGGCGCACAGACGCTGAGTTTCGACGCGCAGAACGCGACCTCGGACCCGGATTTCCCAGCGGGCATGGACCATCCAGTCCGGGACCTCGGGGGTGGGGTTCGGGCTCACATCTACCCAGAGCGTTTCAACGCCACGTTCGATCAGGCGGATTATCGAATTGCGCTGACAGGACTTCCTCCTGCCCAGTCGGGCACCGTGGCGGGTCGCGATGTCAACGGTGATGGCGCCCCATCCGCGGTCTCGCCCGACTTGCCGACGGTGACGGTCACGCTGCCGACGCAGGTCGCCACCGTAGGGGCGGGAGCGATGGCGTCGTTTCGTCACGTCATCCAGAACACGGGGGTAGGGACGGTCAACCTGACCCTCACTGCCCGCAGCGCGCAGAACAATCTCGCGAGCGTCAGCCCGGCAACCATGTCGCTGGCCCCGGGCGCCGCGGCCACCGCGACTGTGAGCGTGACGCTTCAGTCCGGCGCAGGCTTCCCCGTACCGAACGGCGACTCGGTCTTGCTCGAGATTGCGGGCGGTGCGGCGCACGCAGCCATCGCCGTGGACGAAGTCCTGGCCGCGGACCCGGCCCCGCCCGCGTGCGCGCCGGCAATCGCTTTCACGGCGGTGCCTGCGTATGGGAGTTTTGACAACCTGCAGGGCAGCACCAGCTGCGTCGCAGCGAATGACTACGGTGTGGCAGTCGTGATCATGACCGGCGGTTGGTGGTCCAAGCCCACCTTCGGCGCACCGGTGACGCCGCTTGCGCCCGATGGCACATGGGTTGCCGACATCACCACCGGCGGTAGTGATGAGTTTGCTACCGAGATTACGGCGTTTCTGGTCCCGCTTGGCTACGACGTGCCCCTGGCCAGCGGGGACAACGCCATACCGGCCGAGTACGGCGACACCGCGGTTGCCACCACGACGGCGACCCGCGGGCCCGTGGTCCGCACGGTGCAGTTTGGTGGACATACCTGGGACATCAAAAGCAGCAATGGCGGCGTAGTCGGACCGGGCCCGAACGTGTTCTCCGATGACCCCGCGGACGTGTGGGTCGATGGAAACGGAGCGCTTCACCTGACGATTTCAAACCGCGACGGGACGTGGCGCAGCACGGAGATCGTCAGCCAGGAGTCTCTTGGCTACGGAACCTACACCTTCGTCGTGGAGTCACGGGTCGACCTGCTGGATTCCAAC
>CALBXO010000145.1 GCA_937890335.1 uncultured Pseudomonadota bacterium
GGCGCTACTTCGCGCGGGTCTCAGTACCGGGGACCCTGGATGCTGCGGCGTTCGACATTGCTGTCACCATCCAACGCGCGCTCGTCGGCATCGACCTCACCCCCATCGACCTTCAGTGGGAACCTGAGACGATCCAACGTGGCCAGCAGTTCACGCTCTCGGCGACCGTCGCCAACCTCGGCGCCCGCGGCGCCACCTTCACCAACGCGCGTGTGTGGCTGCAGGACGACGAGAACGAGGTAGACCTTGGGTTCCCCGACCAGGATCCGTTCCCCGCGCAGTCCGTACGCACGGACAGGTTCCATCTTGATGTGCCTGTCGACCTGGACTCCGGGAACTACGAACTCTGCTTCGAGGTCGATGAGGGCGGCGATGTCCCAGAGGTCAACGAGAACAACAACATCCGCTGCGAACCCGTGACGCTGAGCCCGTGCGTGGACCCGTACGAGCCCAACGGCAGCAGCCAGGAAGCAATCGCGTCGGGCGCAGACTGGGCCCAGGCTGCCGAGGACGAGCTGGAGCTCGACATCTGCCCACAGGGCGACCAGGACTGGTTCTATGCCACGAGTCGAGGCCAGCGCACGTTCTGTGTGGACGGACCCAACAACCAGACCTTCTTCAACCTGACCCTCCAGATCGGTGACCAGAGCATCGTCCGCAACGGCACGAACCCGTGTGTTGAGGCGAACCTGGGCAACACCCAACAGCGGGTGCTTCTGCGTGTGGTCGCGTTCAATGGCGGGAATCGAATCCCGTACTCGGTCACCCTCGACTAACCCCGCCGCCGGCGCTACGCATCGCTCGCGAGCGCCTCCGTGACTGGGCCGAATTACCGCTGATCCAGGGGCGCCGCAGCCGATCGCGGCCAGAAGATCGACGGGACCGAAGGCAGTCGGCGGGCAAGCCAGGGGCGTTGCCCACCTATTGCATTTCGCAGGCGCGCGCGCTACGCACTGCCTCCATGGACGTACACGACAAGTTGTTTGACGCCGTGGTCGTCGGAGCGGGACCAGCTGGCTCCATCGCCGCTCTGACCCTGGCGCGCGCCGGCAAGGACGTGCTTCTCCTCGAGAAGCATGAGACCCCGCGCGACAAGATCTGCGGCGACGCCTTGATCCCTGACAGCATCGCGCTGCTCGACAGTCTGGGGCTGTTGGATCAAGTGCGCGCCGTCGCTCACCCGAGCGCGGCGATCCGGGTGTACTCGCCCAACGGCCGACACATGGACGTTCGGGGCAACTACCTGACCCTCCGGCGCCTGCACCTGGACAAGCTGCTGTTTGACGCTGCGAGACAGTCAGGGGCCGCCGTCCTACACGGGGTCGCCGCCCGCGGCTTCGAGACAGACGAGAACGAGGCGCGCGTGCTGACCAAAGCCGGTCCCATCCGCGCCCGTATGGCGATTTTGGCCACCGGTGGAGCCTCGAAGATGCTCGCCAAGTTTGGCGTCGAGCACCGCAGCCAGCCCTCGGCCGTGGCCCTGCGCGCCTACTACCGCCTGCGCGAGGACGTGCCCGAAGACCGCCTGCACATCTGGTACGAGAAACCGATTCTGCCCGGCTACGGCTGGATCTTCCCGATGGGCGACCACCTCTTCAATGTGGGCGCAGGCGTCTTCTACGACTCGGGGGACGATCATCCGAACCTTCGGGATCTCTTCGCCCAATTCTGCTCCGAGTGCCCGGTCGCAGCCTCGATGATGGAGGGGGCCGAGCTCGTCACGGAGCTCAAAGGTGCACCGCTTCGCAGCGCATTGGCAGGCGCCAAAGCCAGCGGCGAGCGACTCTTGCTTGCCGGGGAGACCATCGGCTCCACGTACAGTTTCAGTGGCGAGGGCATCGGCAAGGCGATGGAGACCGGCAGATTGGCCGGCGAGTTCGCCCAGCGCGCGCTGGAGTCGGGAGGAACCAGCGCGGAGGCACTGGCCTCCTACGATGTCGAGCTCGAGACCCGCTTCCGCGACAAGTTTCGCCACTACGAGATCGCGCAGAAGTGGCTGGGTTGGGAGCCGGCGATCAACCTGATGACCTGGAAGGCCAACCGGTCCGAGCGCGTCATGTCCATCCTGGAAGACGTCGTCACCGAGCGCCGCAACCCGACCGAGATCCTCAGCCTCTGGGGTATGGCCAAGACGCTCCTTCTGCCCTGACCCCGACCCGAACGCCCACCCCTTGGATCAGTTAACCAGGCGACGGATCGCGTCGGCGACGTCGTCGCGCTCGACCGTGCGACCCATTCGGCCCCAGAGTTCCCATGCGAGCTCGTAGGACTCCTGCGCTCGGCCCACGTCGGTCGCCGCAAGCCGGTCCCCTGCCAGTTTCAGCGGCCAGACATCATCCGGCTCGGACGCGCCCGAGGCGTCCACGATTGCGCGCAACGCGCGCAGGTTCGCGCTGACCGCGGGCCCACTGCCCCGGCTGGCTGCACACGCGGCGAGGCCCGCGTAGACGGCCCCAACAGGGCATTGGGCGCCCTCCGCCTCATAGGCCCGCCGCACCGTCTCAAAGCGCCGGCGGGCATCCGCGTAGCGCTGCTGGAGCAACAGGCACAACCCGAGGTTGAGCTCCGAGAAGCGTGCGCTGTGCGAGCCGACGCTGCGGAACAAGTCGATGGCCAGCTGGTACTCCCCGATCGCGGCGGCGATGTCGCCGCGCGCCCGCTCGACCTCGCCCAGGCCGTTGTGCACACCTGCCGCGTGGAACCGGTGCCCCTGGTCCTCCGCGAATTGCAGCGCCGAGCGGTAGGCTTCCTCCGCGCCGTCGATGTCGCCAGCGACGGTCCGGACGCCCCCCAACCCACGCAGCGCCTGGGCCATGAGCAGCCCGTCACCGCGGGACTGCGCCGCCTGAAGCGCGCGGTCAAACAACGTGGTCGCGCGGGGGATGTCGCCCTGGCGCCGCGCCACATCGCCCAGCCCCAGCAGCACCTCCACGCGGCCAGCGCTCGCCTCGCCGTACCACGCGGCCACGGGTCGTTGGTCCGCCACCTTGCCGGTTCCGGGGCGCACGAGCGCCGCGACTTGCATCGTCGGCGCGTCGGACCCACCCAGAGCGTCCAGCGCGTCGTTGTAGAAGCGGGTCGCGCGATCCAGTTCGTAGGCCTGGTGCGCGAGGCGCGCCTGGACCAGCAGCGCTTCTCCACGCAGGTCGAGCCACCCGTATTGCGTCGCAAGATCACAGGCACGCTCCGCGGTCGGCCCGGCGTACTCAAAGTTACCGCGGCGGGCTGCCATTCGCGCACGCACCAGCCACGCCTTGACCAGGCGCGCGTCGTGCTCGTCGGCCCCGAGGAAACCAAGCGCGCGGTCATGTCGCTCGAGCAGACCCTCCGCTTTCTCGTACTCTGCGCGCTCAACCCGCTCCTCCGCCGCCCTCAGCAATGGCTCCAGGCTTCGCTCCCAAGCGCCAGCGCGGAACAGGTGGTCGGCAACCCGCTCGCCATGGACGCCCTCAGGCGCGTAGAGACGCCCCAGCGCGCTGGCACAAGTGGCATGGTGGGACTGGGCGCGGCCGCCATCGTCGGCCATTCGGAGCACGGATTCGTGGAACATGCGATGGGCAAACCGGATCTCGCCCTGACCCAACAACATCAGCCGAGATGCGGTCAAAGCCTCCATCAGGGCTCGCCCGTCCGCCGCAGCCAACCGACACAGCTCGTTCCACTCATCGAGGCTGAAGCTCTCGCCGAGAACTGCGGCGAGCTCCAACGCGCGGCCAAATGAGGGGGGGTGACCCGACAACAGGGTGTCGACGCGGGCCCGCCAGACCTCGTGAATGCCATCCGGGATCTGGGCGGCTTCCCCCTGGGCGAGGACGAAACCGCCGTCACCAATCTCCAGGACACCCCGCGCCACCCAGTCACCCACGAGCTCGATGGCAAACAACGGGTTGCCGGCGGTCCGCTCGCGGACGTGGTGTGCCAGGGTGGACGAGAGGGCGAGCAATTCCTCGATGAGTTCGCCCTGCGCTCCGTCTTCGAGGGTGTCGAGACGGAGTCGCTCCACATCGCGCAAGCCGTCGATCTCGGGGAGTCCTCCGCCGCGATGTGTGAGCAGGAACAGAGCCGGGCACGGCCCCTGACCTCGGTTGTCGAGGACGTAGCGCACAAACCGAAGGGCATCGCGGCCCCATTGCACGTCGTCCAACCACACGATGACTGGGCGTTCTTCGCCCAGGCGCGCCAGGTGGCGGTGCAGCACCGAATAGCGCTCCTCGCGGTTGTGAAACCGCACCAGCCCTTCGCCGTCTTGCATGCTGGCGGCCACGAGCGCCTTCCATTCGTAGGGGTCCCGAACGCCCGCAGCCTCCAGGCCCGGACGCACGAGCGCCGCGGCTTTGCCCGGCGTCAATCCCACGCAGCGCAGCTGCCTGCCGAGCATCCGACCAAGACCGTGCGCCGGGCCGGGATGCTCGCCGTGGGTCGCGTGCAAAACAATGGCGGCACCGAGCTCGGCGGCCCGCGCCCCCACCCACTCCACAAGCCGGCTCTTCCCGACCCCGGCGGGCCCTTCGATCACCATGACATGAGGGGTTCCAGACCTGGCCACCGTGCAGACACCATCCCAGAGGATGTCTCGCTCCCGGTTTCGGCCCACCAGGGGAACCGTTCGAAAGCCAAACAGGCCCAGCCCGGCACCGACGAGCTTGAGCGGAGGGCGCGGCACAATCGGCGCCCGCCACGTCGCCGGAATGGGCGCCACCTCAGCCGCGCTACCGGGCACCATCGGCTGCGGGTCACCGGGCCGCGTGCTCTCCTCGGCCGTCCAATCCAGTCCCGCCAGAGCGTCCCCGCCGAGGTCATCGCGAAAGTAGGTCACTACGGTCGCCAGCGGATCAAACTCCTGCACCCGGTTCCGGTCCAGCGGCGTGGTCTGAATCGTAGCGATCTCGTAGACATCGAGCCGCTCTCCACGAAACGTTGCCTCGAAGCTCGACAGCGGCATCCCTGCTGAGTTGCCCAGCGGCAGCAGACCGTAGGCCGCGTCCGCCGCTCTACGAAAACGCGCCCGCGGGTCCTTCTCCAACAACCGCCCGATCCACGCCTCCACCCCATCTGGGATTGGGAAGCGCGGACGCTCGATGGGCGGCGGCGCGGTCGTCAAATGCGCCACCGCCAACATCGGCGCCGTGCTGCCGGTGAAAGGCGGCTGGCCGGCGACAATCTCGTAGGCGATGCAGCCCAGAGCGTAGAGATCGGTCCAGGGTCCCGAGTCCCGAAAGCGCCCTCGGAACTGCTCGGGTGCCATGTACCGGGGGGTGCCGGCGGTAACCTCGACTTCGCCCTCGTCGGTGCGGCTCTCGATAGCACGCGCGATGCCGAAGTCCGTGAGCTTCAGTCCTGGACGGGGGTCACCCTCGCCACAGACGACGACGTTGCCGGGCTTGAGATCGCGGTGGAGCACATCGCGCGAGTGCGCGTGTCCGAGCGCATCGAGCAAGCTGAACAGGACGTACCGCACCTGCGCCCAGGACTTGAACTCGACCTCGTTCAAGGCGCCGCGGCTGGCCAGTTCCATCACCAGATACGGGCTGCCGGCAACGAGCCGCCCTTCGGAAGCCTCCTCGGCGGCCCGATCCACGCGACCGTGGTCAAAAAGCAGGATGATCCCGGGGTGCGTCAGGCCAGCGACGGCGCGAACCTCGGTCAGAAACGCGTCCATGGCGTCGGGCGCGCGCGCGTGCGAGGCGTTGAGCACCTTGATCGCGACGGGCACCTGCTGACCACGGTGCACGCCGTCCCATACATCACCAACAGCGCCGCTGCCAATGACCGCGCGCAGGTCGAACACACCGAGGCTGATCGGGTTGCTGGACACCAAGCGACTCTAGCACAATTGTCCTGCCGCGCACGGAAGACATGCCCCGAAGCCGCGCTACTGCAGGGCGTAGAACCAACCCAGGGCGAAATGGCTCGCGCTGCCGCCCATGACGAACAGGTGCCAGATCGAGTGGGCATATCTCCACTGCTGATCCTTCATGTAGAAGGCCACGCCGCCGGTGTAGAACACGCCGCCGAGCAGCAACAAGCCCAGCGCGCCCGTGGGCAACTGCTCCAGAACGGGCACGACACAGAACGCGCCCATCCAGCCCATGACCACATAGAGTCCCGTGGACAATCGCTCCCACCGCGGCCCGTACACCGCTTTGAAGAGCATGCCCACCGCCGCCACAAACCACTGGGCACCCAGGAGCCACGGCACCCACCAGCCCTCCAGGAGGGTGAGCGCCACCAAGGTGTAGGTTCCCGCGATGAGCACGTAGATGCTCATGTGGTCCGCGCGGCGCAGGATCCGTTTCAACGTGCCCGGGGCCACCGCGTGGTACGCGGTCGACGCCCCATACAGCATGATCAACGCGCCACCGAAAATGGCGGCGCCCACGGTGGCGGCTCCCGCCGGCGCGGCGCGCAGCAGAGTCGGCAGACCCGCGATACTCAGCAGGACGGCCACCAGATGGGTCAGGGTATTGGCGAGTTCTTCGCGTTTGGACTGGAGGTTGGGCGCGACGGTAAACGTCGCCTCAGTTGCCGACATGTGCGATCGGTCTCCCGGTGGGGTGAGGGCACGGGCCCAGGCTCGTCAGGGAGTATGGGTCGCCACCGCTTCAGATGTCAGGGGCGATGCGGGGTGATTACACAAAGATTACCCAAAGGCGCCCTCGGAGGGTGTTTACAAATTCTCCCGTTGCCTCGCCTGCGCCTCGTCACCGTGGGCGCCCCTGTCTCGCGGGCGCATGTCACGGACGTGCTTCCTTGCGCCAGGAACCCCTACGACGACGATCCTTGGCCAGGCTCGGTCCGAATTTGTAAACAGCCTCTCAGCGCCAGGTGCGAGTCAGCCGCACCAGCAGCCGTCCAAACTCATGGGCCGCCGCGTCCATGCCGAGCTCGCGAACGTCCAGTGTCACCGGGAAGACCCGGTCGCGGACCCTGTCCACGCAAACCTGTGCGCAGGCGACGTTGCGCCGGCGGCCCAGGTAGCGGACCAGATTCGCCAGCGCGGCCACGGAGCACTCGGTGGGAGAGCCGTCGCTGATCATCACCAGCAGGCGGTTGTCACGCCCGCTCTGCAACGCCAATTGCGCGGCGCGCAGCAGCCCTCCGGCGTCATTGTTTCCACCCCCTGATACAAGCCGGGCGATCGCGTTTCGGCGGAAATCGCCGAGCCGGTAGAATGTGTCGTCGTCAAAGGCGCTGACGTGTCCGGACAGCCCTCTCACCCCGCCCGCAGACTCCGCCAACAGCGCCGCAAACCGCCGCGCGAGCGCGATCTTCTCCCCCTGCATCGAGCCAGAGCGATCGATGAGCAGCCCGATGTAGGCATTGGCTCCCAGATCGTCGTCATGCCGCACCAGAAGCCGGGTCGTCGGCTGGGTGACCAGCCGGCGCACCTGGCCCACGTCCAGGCGGTGACCGCGGGTCTGCGCCCGCAGGTCCACCTCGCGCGAGCCAAGCAGCTCGAAGTGGCGCCGCAGCGAGCTGACGTACCTGCGGTTTGCCCGAACCAGCTTGCGGAACCCGTCCAGATCGGGCTCCAGCCTGATTTCGTGGCGGAGCTCCGGAAAGTCCACGTCGGCGCTGGTGTTCAGCCCCTGTCCGCCGCTGGCCTTCGCCGTCGGGGCCAGGCGCGCAGTGACGCGGGGAATCCGGGGCCTGGCCAGTTTGGCCCGCAGCGCTTTGGCCGCCTGCACGGACGCCCTGGCCGCCGAGGTATGGGTCGTCCCGCTCGTGCCCACTCCCGTGGCTGCGCCGGCCTTTCCCACCGCCGACTGCACGAGTCTTCCGAGCCGGCCACGCGCCCGTTGGCGCTGACGGCTCGCCGCCGCGCCGTTGTCTCGAACGTCCAGCAGCTCGCCGACCGCTACGGAGAGGCGAAACAGGTCCCCGTGCGTGCAGTCCTTCAAGTTTGCTGGCACCAGCTCGAGCGCCTCGCGCACCTTTGCGTCCGCGAAGCGTGCCGGATTGCGAACGACCAGCAGCCCCACAAAGAACGCGTCCAGCCGCGGCAACAGGTTCGGGATCAGCGCCGCGTCCCAGGCGGAGAGCGTGAGGACACCGTCGTCCAACCCAAGGCCGGTACGCTGCGCCCACACCCTGGCGGCCTCCTCCCCGACGCACTCAATCACCTCTGCGGCGGTGACCCGGATCGGCGGCGACTCGCGAAAATACGCGTTCGCCCGATCGATGAGCGTGCCGTAGAAGGGGTCGTGCGCGCGCAGATTCCGCTCGAGTCGCTCGTCAAGGAGCAGGTCGAAGATCGGCGCGACCCCAGCGGCCTGTGCGTTGCCATTGGCCGACTTGAAGCCCGGCTGACGGAAGTCGTAGATGTGGTGTCCAAACTCGTGGATCACGACGCCGCGGACCACGTCCCACGCCTCTTCGCGTCCGTCCAACAGAGGTTGCACGGTTACCTCAACGTCGGCACTTCCGTCGTGGGCCTGGCGGAACCATGTCAGGCCCACACCGTCGCGGACCGGCTTGAGCCAAGTACCAGTCCCGAGGAACTCCCACGACACCATCTCGGTCCACTCACACAGCCGCCGCCACATCTCAAGAAACGCCCCCCAGACCTCCACAGGACGGTCGCCAACAGGCCGGTTGCGCAGCAACCACTGCGCCTTCTCGCGCACGGCGGCCTCACGCTCCCCGAGCGCGACCAGTACCTCCTGCACCACGCGTGGGTGCGGCTTGTCCGCCAGTCCCTCCAGAATCTCGGCGGCCCACGTGTTGCGAGGCTGCTCGGAGTAGTAGTCGATCAGTGCAGGCACATAGGCCGGTCCCGGGATCGAGAGCACACCACGTACAATCGCTGGGTGCCGGGCGGGGTCTGCCTTGGCCAGCGCTGTGGTGAGTTCCCGGACGCCAGCTTCCGCGAGTTCGCCCGCCAACGACTGCCGTACCGCGTCGTGCAACGTGTCGCGGGGGCCGCCAGCGAGCTGGTGCAAGCCAACGACCGCGCGGGCCCGGTCCGAGGTGAAGTCCGAGATGGCGTTTGCCACCGTTCCCCACGCGATCTGCGGCGACCACGCATGGTCGCACAGCATGTCGTGGCCTTGGTCGTCGGCCCGCGTCGCCAGGAGGGCGACCGCCCGTTGGGAGTGGGGTCCCGTCAGGAATTCGTGCGCCCGCAGCGTCGCCACCTCCGGGGCCCTCTGACACAGACCCTCAAACGCGGCGTCGCACACCACACGGTCAACATCGTTGGACAGGAGCTCCAGCGCGGGAATGTCCATCTCGAGGCCAAACGTGCCCAGCATCCGCGACGCAGCCAGGCGCCGCTCCTGACCGCCAGAGACCCAACTCCGTGCGAGGGCCACCACGCTCTCCCGCGCAAACCCGCGCAGCGCGTCATGCGCCTCTTTACGCAGGTCTGTCCTGGCCACCAGCGCCGCAACACGGGGCAGGTCCTCAACCTTTGCGGCAGCCCCCATGACGCGGAGCCCCGGGCGAGCGCCGCTGGCGCTCTCCACGGTCTTTCGAGCCCACGGCAGGGCCTGTGGATCTACCGTCAACAACGACTCCGCGGCCGCGGCGCCCACGCTCGATTCCTTGTCGCGGCATAGCTCCCGAAGCGGAAACACCACGTTGATCGCCGCGGTGCTGCCAACACGAAGGAGCAGCGCCGCGCAGATGCGCTGAAGCGGAGCACCGGACCGCAGCTGCATCCCGAGGCTGCGCGCCGTGGTGGGGCGCGACCGTGCCAACGCGCGCGCGCCCAGAAGGTCGCCGTGATCGCGCACCGCGGTCACCACCTCATTGCGCACCTCGATGAAGCCGATGGCCTCCGCGAGTAGCTCCACCAATGCCTCCTGCGCACCGGGCTCGTAGTCCGGGCGAGCGGGCGACTCCATGCACATCCAGTGCACACCCGCTGGGGGCTCCTCGGACACGCGTTGCAACGCGAGGGCGCGGGTCGCTTCGTCCGGCGTGGTCACCAGCACGTCAAACAGGTGCTCCTGCGCAACCGAGGTTCGGAAGTCGATGAGCGCGCGGACACCGGCTGCACGGACGTCCGAACGTGCATCCCGCGCCATCTCGTGCGCGGCAGTGAGGGCTACATCCGTGCCGAGTTCGAGCACGGCTTCAGCCACCGCGGGCACACCGTGTCTGGCGACGAGCTGCGCCAGGTGGTCCAGTCGCGTAGCGGATGTGAGGGCAATTTGCAGTTCGTCTTTCACGGCCCTCTCCAGCTTCTCACACTCGGCCGCGGGGAGCCGGACTTTTGGTGACTCTCCAAGGAATTGGGCGGGTAGCCGGGAGTGCTCCAAAGCGGGAACCTTCGCGCGAGGTTCCCATGTCGAAGTTGTCGCCTCGCTCGCCGGGGAGGTCCAGATCGGCGCCTGGCCCTTTCCAAGTCAGTCCACACGGCGCACCACCGCCCGGCCCGTTGCCAAAGCAACGCGCCTGGTGATGAACAACCCGCGAGGTCGTCCTCAACCCGGTGTCTTCGCTCGGCGGTGGAGGGAGCACCCCCGGACCGACCATGCCTGTCGAGCTGCAGCCCTTTGGCCGCGTCGGTGCCAACAAGACCGCGCGTCACCGCGCGGCGTGCCCCTGCCGAAACAGGACGCTCCATCGGCAGCTCTCGCCGCCAGAGCCGCTCTCCACGGGGCCCTGTTTCGATCCCCGCTGTCGTCAGAGAGCCAACCGCCCCTCCCGGGGCGCACACCTGGTGTGGGAGATGTCTGGGGATCTCCCGTACCCCGTCAGCCGGCACGCGCCGAAGCACATCCCTGCCCGCCAGCTGCCGGGACAATGCCACCGCCCCGCAACCGCTTGGAGACGAACTCTGGGTACGCGCCGAGCGCGGCGCAAGTGCAAACGTCCAACCCCCGCCGCCGTCGTCGACAGTGACGGCATTAAAAGGTCTACAACGCGGCGCTGACGACCTTCCACATCATGCCTGCGTCGGTCATCTCATCGTCCCACCGCCCCTGGGCCCGCCCACAGAACGTGTCCTTGAGTACCTCGGGCAAGAGCTCGTCACGGCCGAGAAAATTCGGATGACTCATGACCAGACACGCCTCCTCCGTCGCGCGCATGGACAGATCAAGGCCCAGGTCCGCGTCGCCGCGCACGGCCCGCGCCGCATCGACGATGGTG